>JADFRJ010000035.1 GCA_022561355.1 Chloroflexota bacterium
AACATTCGCGTTCCGCGTGGCCCAGGACGTAGCAGGAGACCGACCGCCGCCGTGGCCATGACCGTCAAATAGCTAACATCCAAAAGCAGCCGCAACGGCTCCCGGGTCCCGTTCGGTAGCGGGCGCTGGCCGAAGCTCGTCACCCAGCCGAGCACGTCGGAGTCGGGCCGCCAGAGCCATTCGATCTTGTCGCCAGCCAGAGCGAGTTCATCCAGAGGATGCTCCAGGGCGTATTCGATCGCTCGGTCCCGACCAAGGTTGTTAAACAGGACCTCCCGCTCCTGAAACGTGATACCCGGCTTCGCATCCCACAAGTCTTGCGGCACGATGTAACGTCCGGTTGAGTAGGGTGCGTGCCCAATCCGCAGGTTGTAGCCGAAGTTCGCCGACAGTGCGATAGGAGAATCCATCTGGAGCAGGTTGCGGGCCGCCCATGGCGTGACCACCAAGGCAACCGCGGTACTCATGATGATGAGTAACCTCAGGACCGGCCTCAGTCGCACACCTGTATAGGCTGCCCAGATCACGGCCATCGGTAGCAGGATCAGCGCCTGTCCTCGGAAGAGAGCGGCGAGACCGGCCAGAAGTCCGGCTGCGATGAGTGGAAGAGGCCTGAACTCGCGATCTTCGTTCGAGCTATACAGCAAGAGTGCCAGCGAACTGGCAAACACCAATGTGAACATCGTCTCTGAGAGCAGCACCGGCGCCCAGAATACGAGGCTGGGCAGTAGGGCCGCGATAAGAGCCCCGGTCAGGCCTGCGGCTCCTCCGAACAGCCGCCTTCCGATGAGATAGATGGGAATGACGGTGAGACTCCCAGCCACGACATTGACGGTCCGCGCGACGCTGATACTCTCACCGAACAGCCAGTAGGCTCCTCCCAGCACAAACGAGAACCCCGGAGGCCAAAATGCGGTAGCGTCACCCCCCGGCAGGAACCCCAGTTCTGGATCGAACGTAACACTGTACCCCTGGCCGCGCGCGATGCTCAGTGCCGTGGCGTTGTAATACTCCGCGTCGGAAAGGAACGGCGGAACAGGGCTCGTCCAGTGCGCCCATGCGGCCCGGACGGCAAAAGCGAGCGCGACGATGGCTGCGAGAGCCAGGATCTTGCGAACGTTCGGCTTCATGGTCGGTCCTCACCCGGCACTCCCAGCCTGAAGCGATACCGTCTCAGCTACAGTTCGAACCGCGTGCCGACGCTGTTCTGGATGAACGCGTCTGGCAGCGTGGCGGCGAGCGCATGCACGGCGCGCCAGCCGGTGCAGTGCGCGGGCACGACCACTTCGGGCGCGAACGCGGCCAGCGCCTCGCACGTCGCCGGGATGATCGGCTCGAACACGGGGCCGCTGAGGTGGAAGCCGCCCAACACGGCGTAGACCTCGTCGACGCCCGTCAGCTTTCGCGCGTAGCGCACGATATTGACGATGCCCGAGTGCCCGCAGCCGGTCAGGATCACGAGGCCCTTGCCGCGCACGTTGGCGATCAGCGCCTGGTCATCGAGGATCAGCGGGTCGGGCTGCCATTCGCCATCGCGCAGCGCCTGATGGACCGGGAAGCCCTGCTCGAACTCGGTCGTGCGGTCGACTTCGCCCGTGATGAGCAGCGAGTTCTGGAAGAGGAACGAAGGCTGGCGCTGCTCGATGATCTCGAAGCCCGCGCCCACGAGGGCGCTCTTGCTCGTCGACGGCAGCTCGAACGGCTCGCGCCCGGGGATGGCGACGCGGCGCTGCGACCAGAACTCGGGGTGGATCATCACCGGCAGGTTCGTCTTGCCGAGCTGGCGCACAAGGCCGTCGATGCCGGTCGTGTGGTCGAAGTGGCCGTGGCTGAGGACGATCGCCTCGATGTCCTTCGCATCGAGGCTCAGGCGGCGCATGTTTCCAATGAGGCCATCGGGCGTGATGCCGGCGTCGAAGAGGAGGCGATGCTCCTGGTCGCCCTTTGCGACCGACACCAGCGCCGAGAAGCCGTGCTCCGCGAGCGGCACGTCGGCCGTCGGGCGGTCGAGGAAGGCCGCACTGAGCTGGGGTGGGTCTCCATCGCCGAACCCGGCGCGCTTCGCCGGGCCCTGGTCCTGCAGGAGCATGTCGCTGACGTTGTCGATCAGCGTCGTGATGTGGAGCGCGTCGACAGGTTCGAGCGGAATTGTTGGGGCGCCCGACATCACCTATTCCAGCACGCCCGCGGCGGCCAAATCCGCGATGCGGTCCGTGTTATAGCCTAAGATCGTCTCGAGCACATGGAAGTTGTGCTGCCCGAACGTGGGTGCGGAGTGTTCGATCTTCGCAGGCGTGCGCGACAGCCGGAAGCGCGATCCTTCGACCGTCGTGGTGCCGTGGATCTCGTGCTCCAGCTCAACGAAGTGGCCGCGATGCACCAATTGCGGGTCGCGCAGCGCCTCGGCGCTGTCCTGCACGGCATGCGCGGCCACACCTCGCGCCTGGAGGAGCGTCTCCGCCTCGCCGTTCTCGCGCTCGCGCGTCCACTCGCTCACGATAGCGTCCAGCTCATCCTGGTTCGCGAGCCGTTCGGCGAGCGTCGCAAAACGCTTGTCTGAGGCGAGTCCGGGCTGTCCGATCACATCGCACAGTGCGCGCCACTGCTCGTCATCGCGGACGGCAATCGCCACCCAGCGATTGTCTCCCGCCGCGGGGTAGACGCCGTGTGGCGCCATGTGCCGGTCGCGGTTGCCCTCGCGGCCCTGGACATGCCCGTTGACGCCGTAATCGAGCAGGGCGGGCGTGAGGAAGTGCAGCGACGCCTCCGCCTGCGAGAAGTCGATGTACTGGCCCTGTCCTGTGCGGTCGCGGTGGTCGAGCGCCGCGAGGATCGAGGCGACAGTGAAGCGCGGCGAGACGTAGTCGGTGTACGCTCCCACCATCGCCGGGTCGCGGTCAGGCCAGCCGATGATCGAGTTGAAGCCGGCCAACGCCGCCCCCATGGTACCGAAGCCCGCGAACATCGCGAGCGGCCCGGTCTGGCCGAAGAGGTTGCTGCTGAGCATGACAATGTCCGGCTTTAGTTTCTTCAGCGAATGGTAGTCTAACCCCCAGGCGCGCATTGCCTTAGGCGAGAACGATTCGGTGACGACATCCGCCCAGCGCACGAGATCGCGGGCCACGGCGCGTCCCTCCTCCTTCGTCAGGTCGAGCGTCATGCCGAGCTTCCCGGCGTTCATGTTTTGGTAGAGCCCGGAGTTTTCCGCCCCCGCCTCGCCTTTGTGCATAGGCGCGAGGCCGCGGGCGGTGTCGACACTCGTTGTCGACTCGACGCGCACGACTGTTGCGCCGTAGTCGACCAGCACCCGTGTCGAGGCCGGTCCGGCCATCACCCACATGAAGTCGAGCACCTTCACGTCCGCAAGTGGTGCCTCGTCCGAGCTGTTCGAGCCGCCGGTCGCTCTCGGCGATGGTGTCACATCGACATCGGCGCTCAGCACCTCGGCGTTGTGCTCGCCGATGGCTGGCGCGTCCCGGCGGTACTCGATCGGCGTTTCGCTGAATTTCGCGAACGGTCCGGGATGGCGGACGGAGCGCCCGGACTGCTGGACGTCACGCCAGTAGTCGCGCGCGGTGAACTGTTCAGTCGATGCCAGCTCGTCGATCGTCGCCATCGGCGCGATCAGCAGGCGACGCTCGAGTGCCGCCTCCTGTAGTTCGGCCTTCGTCTTCGTGGCGGTGAACTCGCGGATCAGTCCGAGCACGCGGCCGTACTCTTGGGGCGACTCCTCGCCTGAGGTCAGAAGCGCTGTGTAGCCGATCCAGTCCTTGTCGCGCGTTGCCTCGTCACAGAAGTCCTCTTCGTGCATCCATTCCATCAGCCGCCGTGAGAACGGGCCGATGGCGCCGAAGAGGAACAGGAGCGAGATGTGGCCGTCCTTCGCCGGCCACACGAGCGGGATAGGCAGGCCGCCCATCTTGATGCCCCCGGTGACGCGCTGCGACTCTTGCTCGCCGATGGCCGCGCTTAGGATCAACGACTGGTTGGCTTGTGCCACCGCCTGTTGCGCCGACGCATCTACGTGCTGGCCCAGTCCTGAGCGTTGCCGCTCGCGGTGTGCAATGAGCGCCGCGCCAGCGGCATCGGCGCTGGCGTGCAGGTACGCTTGCGGGACGCTGAAGCGCACAGGCGCGCGGTCCGCATCGCCGATGTCTTGGACGGCCGCGGCGTGGACGATCAGGTCGCTCTCGGCGTAGCCGGCCTTCGGGCCGGTCTGCCCGAAGGCGCTGATCGAGACGTACACCAACGCTGGATTCACCTTCGCGAGCGCCTCGTAGCCCAGGCCCAACTCGGCCATGCGGCCCGGCAGTTCGGACTCGATCAGGAAGTGCGCTCCTCTGGCCAGTCGCAGCAGATGATCACGGCCCTCGTCTGTCGTGATGTCGAGCGTGACCGACCGCTTGTTGCGGGCGTATGCCCACCAGTAGAGCGAGCGTTCGGGGCCTGGCTGGTCGTCCACGAAGGGGCCGAGCTTCCGCGCGGAGTTTCCGCCGGGCGGCTCAATGGCGATCACGTCAGCGCCGAGGTCGGCCAGCATCTGGCCGCAGAGGATGCCGCGCTCGTTCGTGAGGTCTAGGACGCGATATGGACTGAGCATTGCTGTGCCTCCCTGCGAAAAAGGGCATCCTGGTGCCCCGGGGCGTTAGGCGGGAAGATAGCACCGGCAGGGGAGCCCTGTCAACGAGCGCTTCTAGTATTCGCTGACGCCGGTGAACGACCACGTGGCGATCTTCAGCGGGTCAGGCCTTGGCCTGAAGGACGGTCGTCCATTCCATCCTGAGCCTGTCGAAGGATGCCACGGCACTCCAATCGACGGTCACGCGCTTTCCGTCATTCCGAGCACCAGCGAGGAATCTAGCCCGCCGGCGAGGCGCTGCTGGTAGTCGATGACGCGGATGGGAGATTCTTCGCCCTCCCCGCCGGTCTGACCCCGCCCCGCTCGGCTCAGAATGACATTCGGGGGTGCGCCTTAATACTCGCTGACGCCGGTGAACGACCACTTGGCGATCTTCATCGCCGGTACGCGGCTCACGCCTGCGATCGCATGGTGAAGCATCGAGTCCTTGCCAATCGCCTCCACGCGGTTCATCGCCTCCAGGTAGCTCTGCGTGAAGCGCAGGTTCTTGATCGGGCTGGTGATCTTGCCATCCTCGATCAGGAACGTGCCATCGCGCGTCATGCCCGTGACGACGACGTTGAGCGGATGGACGGGGCGCGTGTACCAAAAGCGGCTGACGTAGACGCCGCGTTTCGTCGATTCGATCATCTCTTCAATTGTGGCGTCGCCCGTGGTGAGGAACATGTTTGAAGGCACGGGCCCGAAGGTGCTGCCGGCGGGAAGGGCGTGGCCGGTCGTTTCGCGGTCATCCGCATCCTTACCGGCGGTGTAGGTGTCCCAGACGACGCCCTTCGCGATGCCGTCCTCGACGAACGTGACCGGCTGCCGCGGCACGCCCTCGAAATCGAACGGGTTCGGGGAGCCTTCCAGCGAGAGGCCATCGTCGTAGAGGGTGATGTTCTCGCCCATCACCTGCTCGCCGATGCGGCCGGCCATGAAGCTGCGCTTCTCCTGGTACGCCTGCGCGCCGAACGAGAGGTAGGCGAAGAAGTCGAGGATGTCGGCCACGGCGTACTCCTGAAAGACGACGTCGTAATCGCCGGGCGGCAGCTCTGTCTGGTTGATGTTCCTGAGCGCGGTATCGACGGCCTCTTTGGCGATCGCCTCGCCATCGATATCGCCGACGTCAGGGCTGACGCGCTCGGCATGGCCGGAGCCGTGCTCGCTCATGACGACCGTGTTGACGTCGGCGAGCGTGTCGCGCTGGTAGGCAAAGGTGCCGAGCGAGTTGGCGACCGCGATCTCTGTCGAGGCTGTGCGGAAGGCGCCGGCCGCGGTCAGCCCGGCGCGTGATGCGGCGTCGCAGATCTGTGCGACGACGGCCGCGCGCTCCTCCGGACCCGTCCGCGCCGTGCGTTCGACATAGGCATCGGCCTCCTTGATGGGCTGTGGCGAGGGCAGCGAATGGAAGTCGGCGTTTTCGCGCTGGTGGCGGGCGAGGTTCAGCGCGCGGTCCACGACGTTCTTCAGCCCGTCGTCGGACGTATCGTTGCTGGAGGCGACGCCGATCTTCTTGCCGATGATGCTGCGCACGCGGATGTCGAGGTCCTGCTGCTCGACGTTCTGGTGGATGTAGTTGTTGGCGAAACGGGTCAGCGCGCTGTGAGGCGCGACGACGACGATCTCCGTCTGGTCGGCCTGGCTCATCTCCAGCGCGCGGTCTGCCAGCTTCTTGAGTTCCTCTTGGCCGAGCATTGCTACACCTCCAGCTTCAGGAGCCGCTTTGCGTTGTCGATCAGGATCTTCTGCGTGACGTCTTCGTTGAATCCGAGGGCGGCGAAGTCGTTGAGCCAGCGCTCAGGGCTGATAACAGGGTAGTCGGACCCGAACATGACCTTGTCCTGGATCAGCGTCTTGGCGTACTGGACGAGCAGCGGCGAGAAGTACTTCGGCGACCAGCCGGAGAGGTCCATATGGACGTTGGGCTTGTGCACAAGCATCGCGAGCTGTTCGTCCTGCCAGGGGAAGCTGGGGTGGGCCATGATGATCGTCAGCTCCGGGAAGTCGGCGGCGACGTCATCGATGTAGGGGATGGGCCGCGCGTACTTCAGTTTGATACCACCGCCGCCGGGCTGCCCGACGCCGACGCCCGTCGTGCCGGTGTGGAAGAGGACGATCAACCCCAGGCGCTGGGCGGCCTCCCACAACGGGTAGAATCGCTGGTCGTTCGGGAAGAACTGCTGCTGCTGCGGGTGGAACTTGAGCCCCAGCAGGCCCAACTCCTTGGCGCAGCGCTCCGCTTCGCGGACGGCAATCGCACCCTTCCACGGGTCGACGCTGCCGAAGCCGGCGAACTGTTTTGGATAACGCTGGACGACTTCGGCGATAAAGTCGTTCGGGATCGGCTTGGAGCCGGAGGCCGTCTCGAAATCGATCTGGAAGAGCACGCCGAAGATGTCCAGCTCGGCGTACATCTCGGCCATCTCTTCGGGCGTCGAATGCGAGACAGCCGAGCGGAAGTACTTCGCGATCTCCGGGTCGTCGGTCAGCGTGCGGCGGCCGGGCATGGGCGGATGGATGTGGATGTCGATCGCGCGGACCATGGCTACTGCTCCTTGTGGCGTTCGGCCTCGATCTCGTCGAGGCGCTCGTCACTGATACCGAAGTGGTGGGCGACTTCATGGATCACCGTGTCGCGCACGCGGTCGACGAGGGCGTCCTCGTTGCGGGAGATGCGCTCGAGCGGGCGCTGGAAGATGATAATGCGGTCGGGCATGACCATGTTGTAGCCGGACGTGCGCCTGGTGAGCGGGATGCCCACGTAGAGGCCGAGGAGTGTGTGGCCGTGCGGTACGCCGGCAGCCGAGAGCTGTTGGGGACTCGGGACGTCCTGCACCTCGATGTCGACGTTACTCATCCGGGCGTGGATCTCATCGGGGATTAGGTCGAGGCCGCGCCGGACCAGCTCTTCGAAACGCTCCAGCTCCATAGGCGCATGATAGCTAGCAGCTTCGCCCGGGCGCTACTGGAGACGAAGAGAACGCAGGCCTTCGACGCGATCGAACTCCGGGTCCTTGTGCACCAGCTCCGCGTTGTGCATGAGCGCGAGCGCTGCAATCCAGGCGTCGGCGAGAGAGAGGCCGCCGCGGGCTTTGATCTCGGCTGCTTGGATGCCCCACACAGGACTCGACTCGACGATTGAAGCGCCGCAACTTCGCAGCGTCTCTATGATCTGGTCTACGTGCGAAACCGAATACGCGCGGAGGAGGACGTAACGCAACTCCATCATCGTCATGAACGGGATCATGAGTTCGTCCGGCTGGCGCAGCACGACCTCCACTTGGCCGGCCTCAGGTTCATCCTTGAAGTAAGATACTAGCGCTGACGTGTCGAGTACGTACGCCACCGGCGCTCCTCATCTGCCTCGAGTTCGCGCTCCCGCTGTCGCTCCGCGTTGCGGTCTGCGAGGAACTCCTCGAACGTGGGCCCCTTCCCCTTCAGGATGCCGCGCAGGGCCCCGACCGGATCCTGGGGAATCGCCACAACTTGCGCCATGCCTTCTTTGACTTGCCACATCAGGGTCGTTCCTTCTTCTACAGCCAACGCTTCTCGTATCATCTTGGGAACCACGGTCTGCCCACGTTCATAGACCTTTGATTCCTGAGGCCCATATTCGACTTGGGGTGCCGTATCAGCTGGGTTTCGGAGTGCTATTTGATCCTTGCCTTCGCGAACGAAGACCGGTTGAGAGGTTCGTCGCCGCTTCGGATCCTGGTCATAGCGGAACGTCGCGGCGATCCTCCGCGATGTTCCGAACCTATCATCTGTTCTGAGTTCGTCGTAGAGTTCGGCCACCGTGGCAGGTCGGCCCAAGCGGCGCAGCACTGCGGCGATAGCTGGAATACGCTCGTCGTAAGAGACTCTCATAGCGACTCTCTCAGTGCAATCCGATCTTTGCCTTCGCGCACGAACACCGGATGCCGCTGCCGCTTGTCCCATCGGAAGGTTGCCCCGATACGCCGCGGTGTTCCGAACCTTTCATCTGTTCTGAGTTCGTCGTAGAGTTCGGCCACCGTGGCAGGTCGCCCCAGCCGTCGCAGGGTCTCTTTGATGTCAGCGATACGCTCTTCGTAGGATGTCCTCATAACAGCCTCCTTTGTAGTCAGCATAATCCTCTCTCGTCAAACCAAAGGTACTGCATGATGTAACCCCTGTCAAGTCGAATTTCTGAGGCTACTGCATAATGCCGACCTGCACGTCGCGGAAGCGCGCAGGCGCGGCGCCGTGGCCCGTGTGGGCGACCTGTTCCGGCTGGCCCTTGCCGCAATTGGGCGTACCCCAGACGACCCAATGGTCGCGGCTGCCGACGGCGTCACAGGAGCCCCAGAACTTCGGCGTGATGCCCGTATACGTCGGGTTCCGCAGCAGGTCCCCCAGCTTGCCGTTCTTGATCTCGCGGCCCACTTCAGTGCCGAACTGGAAGTTGAGCCGCCTGTCGTCGATGCTCCAACTCCGGTTCGTCTCCATGTAGATGCCATCTTTAGTGTCGGCGATCATCTCCTCCAGCGACCACTCGCCTGGATCGAGATTAACGTTGGTCATGCGGATTAGCGGGATGCGGTTCCAGCCAGAGGCGCGCATGGCGCCGTTGCTGGTCTGGCCGAGGGCGGACGCTGTCTCCCGCGAGGTGAGGTAGCCCACGAACTGGCCCTCTCGCACAATGGGCGTCGCATGAGCCGGCGTGCCCTCGTCGTCGTAGCCGAACGTGCCGAGGCCACCGGCGATCGTGGCGTCCGCGGTGATGTTCACGGACGGCGAGCCGTAAGCGAAGTTCCCGAGCTTCTCCGTGGTCAGGAAGCTGGTGCCGGCGAAGGCGGCCTCCGTGCCGAGCACGCGGTCGAGTTCGATCGCGTGGCCACACGATTCGTGGATCTGGAGAGCCACCTGGCTGCCATCCAGAATGATGGTCGTGGTGCCTGACGGGCAGGGCTTGGCTCGCAGCAGTTCGGCCGCCTCCTCGGCGACGCGGGCGGCGTTACCGGGCAGGTCCCAACGCTCGACGAATTCCCAGCCTTCCGTCCCTTGGTGCCGGCCGACACTGTTCGGGTAGGAGCGGCGCTGCACCTCGCCTTCGTCGACGGCTGTCGCCTCGATGCCGCAGCCGGTTTCGATCAGCGTCTGCTCGATCTCGCTGCCTTCCGTGCTGACGAAGAGCTTCTCGTCGCGTTGGATGTAGCTGCTGGCCTCTGCCATGACGATGTTCGGCGCCTTGGCCATCGCCTCCGTGGCCGACAGAAGCAGCGCGATCTTCTCGTCGAGCGGCACCGCGAACGGGTCCTTCTCGACCGGCGTGACGTACGTGTCGATGATGGCCGATTCCGGGCCGATGTCTGCGGGCTTGCCGCGCACTGAGGCCGAGGCCCGCGCGATGCGTACGGCCTCGGCCGCGATGCGGTCCGCCTCCTCGTTCGTCATCTTGTGGCTGCTGGCGAACCCCCAGTAGCCATCGACGAGGACGCGCACGCCAAAGCCGAGCGTCTCATCGTGGGTCAACGCTTCGACGTTCTGCAGCCGGACGGTGACGGACTCGGACTGCTCGCGGAGCACACGGACGTCCGCGTAGCGGGCGCCCTTGCTCTTGGCGGTGTCGAGGGCGCGCAAAGCGAGGTCACGCATTGGAGTCTCCTATCTAGTGAAGGCCGCGTTTGTACCGGCCATGATACCGCGCTGATGCTGGCGGCAACTAGTGTTGCGATCGACTGAGGATTGTGGCCAACTAGACTGAGAAGGTCGTAGTGCGCTCCTCCACGCGGATCGTCCTGCCGCTTGGGACGTAGTCGCCGTTGGTGCCGGCCACTGTGACACCGGGGCCGATAACGCAGTTGCGGCCCAGCTTGACGCCGGGAAGCAGCTCGGCACGCTTGCCAACGATCGTGAAGCCGCCGTTCACGATGTCCGGCCGCTCCTGATTCACAGTCCAATCGTCCCCATAGCCGATGTAGCAATCCTTGCCTACGGTCACTTCCTTATCGAGAATGGAGCGTTCGATGATGGCGCCAGCCTTGATGTGGCTGTCATCGAAGATGATGGAGTCGCGGATGACGGCGCCTTCCTCCACGTAGACGCCCGGAGAGAGCACCGAGTGCTCGACCAGGCCGTTGACGATCGCACCTACCGAGAGCAGTGAACGGCTGATCTGGGCGTGCTGACCGACCTTAACGGGAGGGTTGGGGGTCATGCGTGTGCGCACCTCGGAGTCGGGGTCATAGAGGTTCAGTTCGGGCACGTCCTCCAGCAGGTCCATGTTGGCCTGAAAGTACGCTTCAACTGTTCCCACGTCACGCCAGTAGCCATGAAAGCGCTGGCCGTAGACCTTCCTCGATCGGTCGGCGACGATGCGTGGCAAGATGTCGCCACCGAAGTCGTGCTTGCTCGACTCATCGTTCGCATCATCCACAAGCGCCTGCATGAGGACATCTCGCTTAAAGAGATAGATGCCCATGGAGACGAGGTTCGAACGGGGACGCTCCGGCTTCTCTTCAAAATCGATGATGCGGTCGTCTTCGAGAAACAGCGTACCAAAACGGCTGGCCTCCTCGGTCGGGACGTCGTAGATGGGGATGGAGACGTCCGCGTCGTGGTCGCGCTGGAAGTCGACGAGTTCGTCGTAGGCCATCTGGTAGACGTGGTCGCCGGCGAGGATCAGGACGAGTTCGGCGCGAGACTCTTCTATGTAGTAGAGGTTCTGGAAGACGGCATCCGCGGTACCGCGATACCAGTCGGACGCCTCGCTGCCGAGGTACGGCTGGAGCAGCGAGACACCACCGCCACCGCGGTCGAGGTCCCACGGCCTGCCGATGCCGATGTGATCGTTCAGTGAGCGAGGCCGATACTGTGTGAGCACGCCAACGTTGGTGATGCCGGAGTTGGCGCAGTTGCTGAGCGTGAAGTCGATGATGCGATACCGGCCGCCGAAGATCACGGCGGGCTTCGCCCGCTCCTCAGAGAGGACGCTGAGCCTGTCTCCCTGGCCGCCGGAGAGGATCATGGCGATGGTGCGTTTCATGTGGCGTCCTACGGCTGCGCGGTGACCTCAGCGACCGGCGGCGCTTCTACTCCGCTCAGCAGGCGGAAGATCTTCAGATAGTCCGCCAGGAGACGCGTGATGAGGAAATGCTCGCGAACGAACTCACGGCCCGCGGCGCCCATACGGGCGGCGCGGGCGGGGTCAGCCAGCAACTCTTCGACGCGCTCGGCGCACTCCTCTATTGTACTCACTAAGTAGCCGGTCTCTCCCTGGATGAGCTGCAGCGGGATGCCGCCGACGTTCCCGGCGACCACCGGGCGCTCCTTCCAGAGTCCCTCTGATACGACGAGGCCGAAGCCTTCGCGGATGGATTTCTGGATGACGACGTCGGCGCGCTGGAAAGCGTTGACCTCTACGTTGCCAACCCCGTGGAGGTTGGAGAGGACGTGGATGTCGAAATCCTCACCAGCCCGGCGAACGGAGCGCTCGTACCACTCCCAACCCTCCGGGTCGTCGTGCGCCATCGACGCGATCAGCACGAGCTGGAGCTCGGGGAAGCGCTTCTTAACCTGGCGGTAGGCGTCGATGACGCCCAGCGGGTCCTTCCACGGGTCGAAGCGCGAGATCTGGGCGATGAGCGGCCGGTCCGGGTCGACGTTGAAACGTTCGAGGATGGCCCGGTGCTCGTCTTCCGGTAGCTCGACGTTCTTGGGGCTGAGCGGGTCGATGGCCGGCGGGACGATGAAGATGCGAGGTCCCTTGAGGCCGTCCTTAACGTAGTCCGCGCTTGTGAAGATCGCGCCGTCGAAGCCGGAAACGTGGCGGATAATCAGGTCCCACGCTTCCTGGCGGGCTTCCGTTAGGTCGATGTGGCAGCGCCAGATCCATTTGCCGGCGGCGCTGGCCGGGTTGTTCTCTAACAAGATGGAACGCAGCGCCACAGGTTGCGGGTCGTGGACGATGATGAAGTCGTACGCCTCATCGAAGTTGCCGGCGTTCTGGCGGTTGATCTCCAGCCAAGAGTCCTGCATCTCCTGCGTCAGGGTGACGGGCATGCCCTGGAGGCTGTTGTGGATGGCTTTGGTGGCGTCGTAGAAGCCGTCCGAACCGGCGATCACCTGCCATTCGGCGTTAAGGCCGGCGTCGATCATCAGGGGGGCGAGTGTGGAGAGGATCTCGGCGACGCCACCACCGTAGGCTGTGGCGTTCAAGTGCAGGACGCGGGCGTTGGCGAGTGGGGCCGCCAGCTCGCGGATCTCATCGACGCGCTCATCTCCGATGATGGGCCGGTAGTCGTCCAGCGATTTGGGGATCAGTGGTACTGATTCAAGCATGCATGAGCAGCATAACGAATCCCTGTGGGAAGGGCGCGATGATAATCGCAAATATGCCTGAGCGCGTCATCCTTTTCGGAGGATAACCCAGGCACAGGGCTTGGTCAAAAGCGGCGTCTTATCTAGTCAGCCAGCCGAACTGCTGCGCGCGACGGCGATCACTCAATGCAGTCCGCCCTGTAACCACTAGACTACTGCGACAGTTGGCTTTAATTGTCCGCCCTCGGCCCCACTTTCCTCCAAGTTCGATATCCGAGTGTCAGGATCACCGAGAGCACGCCTATCCCAAGTAGGACCCACAGTATCAATAGATTCGATGCCCCTCCGCCATCCGTTCCTGCTTCGACACTCGGAAGAAAGACCATTGGTTCATCATCTTCTCGCACTGTGAAAAAAACTGACTCAACGCTTGCTGTGGTGATTTGCACCTTCTTTATTACGAGTGGCTTCCTCTTGACTTCGCAGCCTGGCGCCGAGCAGAGCTTCGCCTCCACGATTTCAATCTCACCATCGTCTACGACGCTAAATCCGTTCGGTGGCACGATGGCGATCTCCCATTCGCCGTCCGCGAGCCGGTCGAATGTCACTTCATACGGAAAAGGAAGTATGCCGCGCCAAATCCTGAACTCGCCTTGTCCAGCCCGGCGCCAGCCAACGAACCCATGTGGCTCCTGCCTGGCGGCGCCAGCCGCTACCGAGACCATCGTGTTTATTTCCCCAGACCCAGAAGGCCGCTGGCCGTCAACTTCTAACGCGAAGTCTGTTACGTTCGCTAACTCTATGTAACCTGGCAAATTGTCGGAAGTTGCCTTGAAGAAGACGAAACCAGGATCCTCCCCAAGCGAGAGCCCGTCAATGTCGCTGAGGGTAACCTCAATCGACCATTCTCCATCCTCGTCCGATCGTGACTCGCCCACCCGCCCCACGAATTCGAACTTTCCGGAGTGGACAGCGCTCTGATCCAGCGAGAATCCAGCCAATATTTCAACGGCCGTATTGGCTGGCCAGTCCTTGCTGCTCACCTCCACTATGGTCTCCACATCACCTATTGCAGGCTCGACAAAAACAGCTCGGCCCTTGCCGTCCGCCTGTTGGACGCCAGCCAGCGCAGCAGCCATCAACAGAGCCGCTAAACCAATGGAAAACGCTAGGAGACTTGGTCGTGAGAAACGCCTGTGCATGCCACACCCTCGCGGAGGAATCTCAACCAGTTGTCGAGTGTGGCTATCGTGGCATGGATCTGCGAACCTGTCAACACCGACCAGAGGACTGGACGCTCAATTGGCCCCCAGGGCGCGATTCGTACCTGGAGTGGAACCAAGCTCCGGCTCACCGGCACGGCCTCCTAGGTGATCGC
>JADFRJ010000036.1 GCA_022561355.1 Chloroflexota bacterium
CGAACCGCTGCCGGACGCCAAGCGTGTGCTCGTCATCGGCGGGGGCGATACGTCCATGGACTGCGTGCGTACGGCGGTGCGGCTGGGCGCTGGCGAGGTGACCTGCGTCTACCGGCGGACCGAGGCGGAACAGAAGGGCCGCATTGAGGAGCGCGTCCACGCTGTCGAGGAAGGCGTGCGCTTCGAATACCTGGCGGCGCCGCTGAGCTTCGAGGCAGGCTCGGACGGCAGCATCGAGCGGGTCCGATTCTCGCGCACGGAGCTGGGCGAGCCCGACGAGTCCGGACGCAGACGGCCTGTGCCCACCGGCGAAGAGTTCTCCGTAGAAGCGGACACGGTCGTCATCGCTATCGGCTACGGCACCGACGACGACATTGTGCGTATGGCAGACGGCATCGAGACGGACCAGTGGTCGCTGGTGTCGGTCAACGAAGATACGTTCGAGACGAGCCGCCCCGGCGTGTTCGCGGGCGGCGACTGCGTAAACGGCGCGGACCTAGTGGTGACGGCGCTGGCTGATGGACGTCGCGCCGCGACCACGATTCACGCCTACCTGCAAGCGCTTCCCACCAAGCAGCCTTCGGCGATCACGGGCCTCACGAGCTAGTCCCCCACCGAGCGGCGGCTGCGCATAGCGGACGAGCAGCAGGGCTGAGGATCCCTACTCTTCCGGCTCCGCTCGCTCGTACCGATTGATGCCATTCTCCTTGGTCTGATGCAGCCGCCCCTGATAGACCATGTACTCCAGGTGCGCGAGCGTTTCGCTGATGGCGGCCCGCCGTGTCCAGTGCGAGAATGATTGGAACGTTCCGGTCGTCCATATAATCCCAGACGCTACGTCATAAGCCGTCGCACCATCATCGCCTACGATGGCCAGCATCTCATCGAGGCGCGTGTCGTGGTGCTCGATGATCTCGCGCAGGCGGCCCTGAAGGTCTGGGAACGAATGCTCGTGGGCTGGCAGGACCTCCTCTACTTCGAGCGGCATGAGCCTCTCCAGCGAGGCCAGGTAGTCGCCCAGGGGATTGCCCTGTTGCTGCGGGTGGAGACTCACATTCGGTGTCACGGTGGGCAGGACGTGGTCGCCGGTGAAAAGCACCCTCTGCGCGCGCTCGTAGAAGCAGATGTGCCCCGGCGAGTGCCCGGGCGTCCAGTACACTTCAAGGCGATAGACACCAAAATCGAGCGTTTCGCCGCCCCAGAGCACCGTATCTGGGTCGACGGGCACGACGAAGGCCCGCGCGGGCATCGACGACTGCTGCATATCGGGCATCTCGTCCTCAGGGACGCCGTTCTCGATCAGCCAGTTCGCCATGCGCTCCAAGAGCTGCGCCGGCTGGCGGTAACGGCTGCGGATGAAGTCGCGTTCGCGCTGGTGGACGATCACTTCAGCCCCGCATACCTCCTTGATCTTCCCGGCCAGGCCGTAGTGGTCCGGATGAACGTGGGTGATGAGGAGGCGCTTGATCTGGTCGAACGAGACGCCAACTTCCTTCAGCTCCGCCTCTAACGCCGCGAACGCCTCCGGCGTGTTCCAGCCGGAGTCCACAAGCGTGTAGCCATCATCCCCCGGGATCAGATACGGCAGCACGTATCCGATCGGGTTGTCCGGGATCGGCACTTTGAGCTGATACAGCCCTGATAGCACTTCCTTCGCCAACTGGCACCTCCACACGAAAGCCCCGACCCGAGTCGGGGCGTCTTCTGATGTCCGGTTCGAGCCGGGCGGCTAGCTGGCCTTCGCCTCGGCCTGCAGATCAGCTTCGACCATGATCCGCACGAGCTCCTGAAAGTCCACGGACGGCTCCCAACCGAGCTTCTCGCGCGCCTTGCTGGCGTCCGCCAGAAGGTGGTCGACCTCCGCGGGGCGCATGAAGCGCGGGTCCGATTTGATGTAGTCACCGCAATCCAGGCCAACGTGCTTGAACGCCAGCTCGGCGAACTCGTTCCCGCTGTGGTACTCGCCGGTCCCGATCACGTAGTCGTCGGCCTCCTCCTGTTGCAGCATCATGTGCATCGCGCGCACGAAGTCCGGCGCGTAGCCCCAGTCGCGCTTCGACGCAAGGTTACCCATCAGGAGTTCGTTCTGCTTGCCAAGCTTGATGCGGGCGGCGCCCAGGCTAAGTTTGCGAGTGACGAAGTCAACTCCGCGGCGCGGCGATTCGTGGTTAAAGAGGATGCCGTTGCAGGCGAACAGGTCGTAGCTCTCGCGATAGTTCACCGTGATGTAGTGCCCATAGACCTTGGCGACGCCATAGGGGCTGCGTGGATAGAACGGCGTCCTCTCGGTTTGAGGACTCTCACGCACCTTGCCGAACATCTCGCTGCTGGACGCCTGGTAGAACTTGATGCCGTTGGCCCCATCAGAGCGCGAGCGGCTCGCGCCGGTCACCAGACGAATCGCCTCCAGCATGCGGAGCACGCCCAGGCCGGTCGTTTCGGCAGTCAGCTCGGCCTGGTTCCAGGAGAGCGGCACGAAGCTGATAGCGCCCAGGTTATAGATTTCGTCCGGCTGCGCGTCCTGCACGACGTTGATCAGGGACGCTTGGTCGAGCAGATCGCCCTCGACGACCTGCACGTCAGGCAACATCGCTTCGATCAGCGGGCGCTTGGGGTTGGCCTGGCCCCTGATCATGCCATGCACCGCATACCCCTGCGAGAGCAGATGCTCCGCGAGATACGAGCCGTCCTGGCCGGTGATGCCTGTGATCAGAGCTGTCGGCATGGCAATCGACCGCATTGTACACACGCGATGCTTAGGCGTCGAGGCGATGGACATTATGATCAGTTGACAATGCGATTAGGCAGTAGTACATTCAGGAGAACCCCGGCTAGCACTCGCGCACGGAGGCACCCACATGAATCACACACGTCTGCTCAGAGGCGCTGGGCTCGTTGCGGTCCTGGCAATCGTGGTCACGGTCATGGCCTGGCCCGATTTCCATGGCACAGCCCGCGCCGACAACACCGGCTTCAAGTCACCAAGTGCCGTGAGCGCGCCTCACGAATGGACGAACCCAGACCGGGCGTTTGCGGATGACAACACTATTGCCACGGAGACGGTGAATGGCGATGAGCAAGGCTACGCCGATTTCAACCTCTCAGCAGTGCCTGCCGGCTCCGTCATACTGGGCGTTGCCGTGCAACTCAACGCCTGGTCGGCGGACAACCTCGGCTGCGAACTCGAAGTCTCGCTAGAGGGCGGCAGCGTCCCCACCGCTCCACAGACTGCGTTCCTTGACAACAATGTGAACGCGGTTCACACAGTAGGCGGCAGCACCGATCTGTGGGGTGTGACCTGGACGTCAGAGAGCTTCACGAATGCAAGCTTCGTCGCAAAAGTAAAGTACGTCGATACCCCGGTCGCGTGCGTAAATAATTCACAGGCCAGCTTGGACCACATCCAAGTGAACGTGTACTACAAGACAGTCACGGACACCGGCCTTAAGCCTCCGAAAATAGCCGACGCCGGTGGCGCCTGGACGGACGCTGACAAAGCGTTCGCCGCCGACGGCGTGTTCGCAACCGGCGAAAACGACGACGATGCTCAGGAGTACGAAGACTTCAACCTACTGGTGCCCGCCGCGGCTCAGATCACCGGGATCGAAGTCCAGGTGGAAGCATTCTCAGAAGACACTGACGGAGGATGCGAGCTGGACGTTGAAATTTCGGGCGACGGAGGGACAATATTCGGGACGGCAAAGACCATCGACCTTACGAACACAGAGACATTGTTCACGGTGGGTGACCCAGACGACTTGTGGACCACAACCTGGGTCCCTGACCAGTTCAGTGACACGAATTTTGTGGTGAGGCTGACCAGTGAGACCACGCCTGGGGGTTGCGACAATAACTCCACAGTATCTGTGGACTACCTTGCGGTACGCGTCTACTACAAGCCGCTGCTACAGACGGGCAAGGCGTCGCCATCAGTGTCTCATGACCCAAACGGCGCTTGGACCGAGCCAGACAAGGCCTTCAGTAGCAATAATGAAGACGCGAAGGCGACCGTCGACGGTCAGGAGCAGGGTTACTCCGGGTTCCTCCTGAACGTGCCGGTAGATTCGGTCATCACCGGCATCGCGGTACAGGTAGAGGCTTCCACGGCGGACGCCGATTGCGAATTGCATGTGTCTCTATCATGGAACAGCGGCGATAACTACACGACCGTCACGGCAGACCAGAAAATCGTACTTACCACCAATCAAACGCCCATCCATAAGCTCGGCGGACCCACCGACAAATGGGGCTTTGGACCCTGGTCCGTGGCTCACTTTAGCGGCGCAAACTTCGTGGTGAAGGTCAGAAACGTCGATCCGGGAGCCGCCTGTACCAACCCGGAAACATTCCTAGACCACCTCCAAGTGGACGTGTTCTACAAGGACGTCAGCCAGTCCGGCTTCAAGCCGCCGTCCGCAATTCACACGCCGATCAACGACTTTGCCTTCCCCGAACGGGCGTTCGACAACGACAGCGTCGACGCGACCGAGGACACCAACGGTGAAAGGCAGGGCTACGCAGGTTTCGGCCTGAACGTTCCCGATGGTTCGATCGTGACCGGGATTGAAGTGCTGGTAGAGGCCTCATCTGGAGTCACCACCGGACAGTGCAAGCTTGATGTCACCTTCTCCTGGGACAACGGCACGAGCGAAACGGCCGCCAAGACCATCTCACTCACCGGAAACCAGACGCCCGCTCACCGGCTGGGCGGCAGCAGCGACACCTGGGGCAGGGCCTGGGTTGGGAGCGAATTCGACAACGGAAACTTCGTTGTGATACTCACGAACGACATCAGCGACGGCGCCTGCACTGGAACAACCCTGTTTTTGGACTACTTTGAGTTGAACGTCTACTGGAAGCCAGCCGCGCCGCAGGCCACGAACACACCAGTGGACACGAACACGCCTGTAGACACGAACACGCCCGTAGACACCGGCACACCGACCAACACCGGCACACCGACCAACACCGCCACGCCGACGATTACGGCCACGCCGACGATTACGGCCACGCCAACGATCACCGACACGCCAACGATCACCGACACGCCAACAGCCACCGACACACCGACGGCCACCGACACACCAACGGCCACCGACACGCCAACCAGCACGCCAACGCCAACGAAGCCGCTGGGCGACGTCAACGACGACGGCTTCGTTGACAGCATCGATTCGCTGTTGATCCTCCAGTTCGACGCGCGGCTGATCACGTCTCTGATCAACGCGGACAGCGCGGACGTGAACGAGGACGGCAGCATCAACGCGATAGACGCCAACCTAATTCTGCAACTCGTCGCGGGGTTCATTAGCCAGCTTCCGGCGTAGCCGCCGATAGTACACGCAAAGAAGGCCGGGCAACACGCCCGGCCTTCTTAATCTGACTTCCCTCGTCTAGCTTACGCGCTCGAAGATCGTCGCGATGCCCTGCCCGCCACCGATGCAAAGAGTGACGAGCCCGAACTTGCCCTGCGAGCGTTCCAGTTCGTACATCAGCTTCACCGTCAGAATCGCGCCGCTCGCGCCGACCGGGTGGCCGAGCGCGATTGCGCCGCCATTAGGGTTCGTCTTCTCCGCGTCCAGCCCGAGCACGTTGCTGCAGGCCGCGGCGACAGACGCGAAGGCCTCGTTCAGTTCGATCACGTCCATCTGGTCGACGGCCATGCCAGCCTTGTCCATCACCTTCCGCACCGCCGGAATCGGGCCCATGCCCATCAAGGCGGGCTCCACGCCCGCCTCGGCGCGCGCCACGATGCGCAGCTTCGGCGTAATACCCAGCTCGCCGGCCTTCGATTTGCTCATCACGACCACGGCGGCGGCTCCATCGTTGATCCCGCTCGCGTTGCCTGCCGTGACCTTACCGTCCTTCTTGAACGCCGGCCGCAGCTTCGCGAGCGCCTCCTTGTCAGAACTGGCGCGCGGGTGCTCGTCCGTGTCGAACGTCTTCGTCTCCCGGCCAACCTTGACCTCCAGCGGCACGATCTCGTCCTTGAACCTGCCCGCCTCGATCGCGGCCACGGCGCGCTGCTGGCTGCGAGCCGCGATTTCGTCCTGCTCCTCGCGGCTGATGCCGAACTTGTCGGCCAAGTTCTCAGCCGTGATGCCCATGTGGTCCTTGCTAAACGGATCGGAGAGTAGGTGGGTGATGCCGTCCTCAAGCTCGCCGTGGCCCAGGCGGTATCCGGAGCGCGCATTCCGCAGGTAGTACGGCATCATCGTCATGTTCTCTGCGCCACCAGCCACAATCACGTCAGCGTCTCCTGTCTGGATCCAACGCGCGGCCGTATTGATCGCTTCCAGCCCGCTGCCGCAGATGCGGTTCACCGTGTACGCGGGCACCTCAACCGGCATGCCAGCCTTCACAGCAGCGTGCCGGGCGATGTAACCATCCTCCATCACCTGTCCGACGCAGCCCAAGATAACCTGGTCCACCTGTGCCGGCTCAATGCCGGCGCGGGAGACCGCTTCCTTCATTACGGCCGCCGCCAGATCGGAGGCGGGCATATTCTCAAACGACCCGCTGAGCTTGCCAATAGCCGTTCGACAGCCGCTGACGAGTACGACCTCTTCCATGGGTGTTACCTCTCTCTATCTAGCAATCGTTCGATAGGCCGGGGCTGCAAGTATATCGGCGTCGAAACGGAGTCGTCAATCCGGTGCCGTCCGGTTGTACAGCTCGATAATCTTATTCGCGTCGTCCACGGCGGCTTTCAGCTCCGTGGCCGGGTCGCCGCCGCCCGTCAGTACCTTGTCGAACGCCTCGACAACGCGCTTACGCACTTCGTTCAGCGGCCCGAGTAGTATGCCGGAGGTCGCCGTCGTATCCGGCGACGCGCGCAGCTGCTCTATGGCGGTCAAGAACTGCGGAAACTCCTCGCGCGCCCGGACCGCGGGCGGCTCGTCATAGGCGGAGACGCGGTTCGGGAAGTAGCCCGTATCGGAGTGCCACTGTGCTTGCTGGTCGGGCCGCGCCGCAAACTTCAGAAACTCCCACGCTCCCCGCTGCTGCTCTTCGTCGCGCTCACTAAGAATCCAGAGCGATGCGCCGCCCAGCGCGATGCCGCCATCCCCCGCCGGCCCAGGCATGGGCCCGGTGTCGTACTGGAACGGATCGCGGCCGACGAGGATGATGGCCGCGATGGCTACCCGCAGCGCGGCCGTGGAGGAGATCGTCATCGCGGCTTCGCCTGTAGCCAGTTTGAGAAACGAGTCGATCGAGTCCACGGCGTTGTAGGCGAGCCCATCCGCAACCATATCATCCCACCACGTGATGATCTCAATGCCGGTTTCGTTGTCGAACAGAACCTCGGTAATCCGCTCGCCCCGGCCGTGCTCACCGTTCGCGTAGAGCGCGCCGCCCTTGGCCAGCATCTGCTCGAAGTACCAGGCGTTGGTCTCGAGCGAGATGCCATATTGCGTATCGCCTTCTCCTGCCTGAGCGATCTGTTCTGAGTACTGGCGCACCTCCTCTAACGTCGAAGGTGGATCGTCTGGATCGAGGCCCGCTTTTTCAAAGGCGGCTCTGTCGTAGTAGAGAATTGGCCCGGCCATGTTGAACGGCATCGAGTAGAGAACGCCATCGATCGTGTAGAACGCGAGCGCCTTTGGTTCGAAGTCGGAGAGGTCGTAGCCCTCCTCGTCGATGAAGCGCTGGATCGGGGTGATCGCTTCACTATCAATCATGATCTGGGTGGAGGCATCGCTGAGCTGGATGATGCTGGGGACGTTGGGCGTTCCGATCGAGTTGATCAACTTGTTGAGCGAATCCGTATACCCACCCTGGAAGATAAGGTCCACCTCATACAGTTCCTGGGATGCGTTGAATTTGTCCACGATATCCTGCAGCGAACCGCCTGCGGGATCAGGCATAGAATGCCACATCGTGACCTCGATCGGCCCGTCCGCCGTCGTTCTCGCCGGTGGCGAGTCAGAGTCTCCGCCACAAGCCGCTCCGAGCAACGCCATGACGGACACCAGCACGAATAGAACAAACTTGTTCCGCATCCTACACCTCCACACGCGAGACCGCTTATCCGATTGTAGCCACCTTCCAGCGTATCCCACAGGACCGGTTAGCAAAACTTGCGCATCTGTCAAGTGTTACGTTCAAGTCACCGTATCGAATACCGATACTCCCTAGGGGAAACCACTATATGGGTAGACGCAAGCGATCACGCAACAACGGCAATCAGCGCTGGGACGTCCAGACCAGCGGCCGCTTGCTTCTGGCCCTCAACGAGTCAGCCGGCACCAACCCAACGCCTCAACAGATTATCGATGCGGTAGGCGCGACGCTCAAACTGGACGCCTGCGGCATCTTCCCTACCCGCAGTGAGGAGGACGCCTCGATCGCGGTCTACTTCCGCACCGGCCCGCTGCGCGACGCCTTCATCCAGGCCTATACCGAGAAAACGGTCGGCGTGCACACGACGAGAAGGATGAGCATGGGCGGCGTATGTACAACGATCGAAGAATGGGAGGGGCCACCCCTCCTGCCTGGTCACATCGAGGAGCTGCTGCACTCAAACACATGGTCCACGGCGATTCAGCTCTTCTACAACGAAGAGGTGGTTGGGCTGCTCTGGATGGTGGGGTCGCCGGAGGAAGGAAGCAGGCCTCCCAGCAAAGAAGTCCTGCAATCGATCGCCCAGCTCGCCACACTCGCGTTCCAGCAGACCGTCGCGCGAGCACTGGCCATGAGCGACAACGACGAACTGCAGCTGTTGGAAGAGCTCAACGCGATCCTCACCCAACAGCGACCGTTCGCCGAGCGCCTTCAGGCCGTCGTCGAGCGCGCCCGGGAAGCGACAGGGTTCACATCGGTTGGGCTTGCCACGCGGAGCGCCAAGACTGGCAAGAGCACCAACGCGGCGGCGATGGCCGTCCACGAATCCGCTTACTCACAGCAGTACATCGACTGGGCGGTTCAGTATTATGCGACAGATGAGGCCCTGGACGAATCCCAGCGCTTCTTCCAGGGACGCTCCGGCCCTCTCCTATTCGCAAACCCAGCCCAGCTTGCTACCGTGGAGGAGGAGAACAAGCGTTGGCTCGTCCAGAACAGCATTCGCTTTTTCGTCCAAATCCCACTCACGTACGGCGATCAGCATCTCGGGACGCTACGGATCTGCAGCACCTTCAGCGAGACCGAAACGTGGGAACGCCTGCGAGTGTTCACGGCGCTGGCCGGCCACATCGCCGCGATCCTGAAGAGCGTGCGGCTGTTCGACGAGGTGCAGGAAGCGCACGCCAGGCTGACGCAGAGCCACCATGCGACGTTGCGCACGCTCGCCTACGCGGCAGAGGCGCGCGACCCGTTCACGGGCGACCACCTCAAGAACATTGAGGCGTACACGAGGGCGCTCGGCGGAAAGCTAGCGCTGCCACCGGAGGACGTGGAAGCGCTGCGTTTCGGCGCGATCCTCCACGATGTCGGCAAGCTCCGCGTGCCGGACGCGATCCTCTTGAAGCCCGCCAAGCTTGACGAAGAAGAGTGGGCCATCATCCGCCAACACCCGCTCTACGGCGAGGAGATCCTCATTCACTCCGACATTCCGCAGGTCGCGCTCGAGATCGCCCGCTGGCACCACGAGCGCTGGGACGGCGGCGGCTACCCCGACGGTATCTCTGGCGACGAGATCCCACTCGCGGTGCAGATCGTGACGGTCGCGGACGTATTCGACGCTCTCACATCGACACGGCCCTACAAGCACGCCTGGTCCGCGGACAAGGCCCTGGATGAGATCGAGGCGCATCGCGGCAGGCAGTTCTCTCCGCAGGTCGTCGAAGCGTTCCAGGCGCTCAGCGACGAGGGCGCCCTCCGCGAAATTCTCGCACATCAGGTCGCCAGCCCAGTCGCCTACCCCGGCCAGAGCAAGGCAGCCTAGCTCTAGGCCGGGCGGCGTAGAGCCACGCCAAACGCCCAGCCTGTTGCCGCGCTCGTGTCACGTGCGGTAGGCTTGCCGCGCAATGGCTCAATTCGACCTGCTCGTCCGCGGTGGAAACGTCATCGATGGGACCGGCGCTCCGGCCAGGACTGCCGACGTAGCCGTCAAGGACGGCCGCATCGTCGCGCTGGGCGAAGTCAACGGCGACGCGGACCGAGAGATCGACGCCAATGGCTGGTGGGTCGCGCCAGGCTTCATCGATGTCCATTGTCACGACGACATCGCCCTTCTCAACACGCCATCCCTCGATTTCAAGACGGCGCAGGGCGTCACGACCGTCGTGTGCGGCAATTGCGGCCTGGGCGCCGCCCCAGCGAACGAACACGTAAAGGAGTTCTTCGCGCGCGGGATCGAAGGTGTTCTCGGGCCAGTGAAGGACTTCTCCTGGAGCACCATCGGCGAGTTCTACGACGCCGTTCGTGAAGCGAAGCCGGCGCCGAACGTGGCGTTCCTCGTACCCCACGGTACGCTCCGAGTCAGCACAATGGGCTGGGAACATCGCGACCCAACGGACGCCGAACTCGGCAAGATGAAGGATCATCTCGCTGAGGGGATGGCGGCCGGCGCCGCCGGCCTGTCGACGGGCCTGATGTACGTGCCAGGCGCCTTCGCGAAGACGGAAGAGTTGATCGAACTCAACCGCGTGGTGGCGGAGTACGGCGGCCTGTACGTCAGCCACATCCGCAACGAAGGAAACGGCCTGCTCGACTCCGTACGGGAGGCGATCCGCATCGGCGAGGAGGCCGGCACGCCCGTGCAGATCTCGCACCACAAGGCCAGTGGCCGCGACAACTGGGGCCTCACCAAGGAATCTCTTCCGCTGATCGACGCGGCCCGCGAACGAGGCGTTCGAGTCACGATGGACGCCTATCCATACACCGCGGCCAGCACTTCGCTAGCCGCTCTGACGCGCAACGGACGCCTGGTCCGAGCGCTGGACCCCCACGACGTGATGGTCGCGTCAGTGAAGTACCAGCACGAATACGAGGGCAAGCGGCTGGATGAGATCGCGGACATCATGGACCTGCCCGTCGAAGACGCCGTTCCGAAGCTGCTCGCGGACGAGGACCAGGCCGTCGTCGCGGTGATGTTCATCATGGACGAGGCGGACGTCCGGCGCGTGCTCCAGCACCCCCAGTGCATGATCGGATCGGACGGCATCCCGTCGCCGACGGGGAAGCCCCATCCGAGGCTGTATGGCACATTTCCGCGCGTGTTAGAGCGCTACGTGCGTAACGAGAAGCTCTTCTCGTTGGAAGAAGGCGTCCGAAAGATGACCCAACTACCGGCGAAGACGTTCATGCTGGCCGACCGGGGCGAGGTGCGTGAGGGTGCCTGGGCTGACATCGTCATCTTCGACGCGTCTACAATCGCGGAGCAATCCACCTACGACGAACCGCGCCAGTATCCAACCGGCATCTCGCATGTGATCGTCAACGGTCAGGTGGTGGTCGAGAACGGCCAGGTGAGCGAGATTCCGTCAGGCCAATTTCTTACGCGGCCTTAGCAGGTCGTTCTCAGGATCCAAGCCGTGGCGTCTGAGAACGCGCCAGCCAACGCTGCGCGAAACAGAAGCATCGTCGGCACAACGACGCCAACGCCAATCAGCGTGAGCAACAGACTGTACTCCGCCAGCGTTTGGCCGCGCTCGCCACGAGCCATAGCACCCAGCAGCCCGGCAGCGGAGAGCACTCCCTCCCAGATGAAGCCAACGGCGGCAGCCAGGCGTATAGTATCGACCTGAAGAGAGCGTCTCTGTACGTAGCCTCAGTCGAGGCCTAACCGCTCTAGCTCCGCATCCGACATCCCGAAGTGATGCGCCAGTTCGTGTAGCACGGTGAGGCGCACTTCTTCGACAAGCTCCGCATCGTCGCGAAACTCGCGTTCCAAAGGCTCTTGGAAAATCGTGATGGTGTCGGGCAGGACCATGCCGTAGCCGCTGTCGCGCTCCGTTTGCGGCACGCCTTCGTACAGCCCAAAGAGCGTCTCGCCAGGCTCGAGACCTACGCTCTGCCGGTGATGCTTGCTGGGCCGTTTCTCGACGAGGATGTCGACGTTATCCAACACGTTCGAGAACGGTTCGGGAAGGTCCGCCAGGGCCCGCCGGACGAGCTTCAGGAAGCGCCCGCGTTGCATTGATGGGCGGTTATCTCTCCCAGAGAGACTGATAGCCTTCGCCGGTGAGCGCGTTGCGCAGCTCTTTCCGCTCCGATGCGCGCAACTCCTCCAGCACAGCGCCACACTCCTCGGCGGCCTGCGAGAATCCGGCGCGGTCTACGCGATCGACGATGGCGCCCCAGACGCCGTTGCTCACCATGCTCTCGATCGACTTCGGCCACCAGATCGCGCTGATCTTCTCAGGCAGCTTGAATCGCGGACGCAACTGCTTCAGCGCCCGGAAGCGGTCTTCCACGCTCCTCGCGCGCGGTACGAGCTTCACCAGCGGCGGATCGATCTCGGAGGAGCGGGTGTCGAAGAGCAGGCGCTCGCCCACGACGACAAACCTGAACGTCAGCACTTCCGCCGATTCGATCGTTTTGATGATCTCTTCGTGGTCCAGACCAAAGTCGTTATCCATGCCCATTTGGCTCGCCTTCATCCTCCAAGGGCATTCTAACATCGGCCCCAAGGGCCAACAAGCAAAATGCGATTGGATCGCCTGCTCCCCGAGAGCAGCGTTCCACCTTGAGCGAGAGCCCATGCCGCACAAGGACGGCAACGCGGGCCGCTATTAGCCAGTAGCTCGCCGGTACCCCACAGCGGCCGCACCTACAACCAGGAGCGCCAGCAGCACGCCCGCGCCGAAGATGAGGCTTGCGTGGCCGTTATCATCAGGCGAAGCATTGGTTACCAGGGCCTCGACTGCAGGTTCCTGCCGCGGTGCGGTCCGATCCGACAGCAGACCCAGAACAATGTTGGCCTCAACGATCTCTGCGTTCTCGACGGTCACGCGAAATGCCGAGTGGACTTGTATGATCGGCGCGCTCGGATGGCATGATGGGTTGAGGCAGAGCCTGGCGCCAGTCACGTCCACGGTGTTGGGCCCTATAGGCTCGTGGCCTCCGTCAGTCACGACCACGATCTCGTACTCCCCGTCGCCTACTGACGAAATCGTGGGTTCGAACGAGACCGGGACGAGGCCGTATGACGTGGTAAAATTGCCCTCTCCGGCCCGCCTCCAGCCCCAGAGGCCTAGCTCAGCATGCTCTCCTTCCGCCATGTCCAAAGAGACGTCAATCGCCCCTGAGCCCGCCGGGCGCTGGCCTTTCGCCGTCACGATAAACGTCCTGGCGTTAAAGGATTGCAGGTAGGACGGCAGTTCGTCAGAGTCAGCGCGCACGATAAGAAAGCCCGGCTCGACCGCCAGCTCAAGGCCGGGGATGCTAGCGGGACTGAACGTCGTCTCCCAATGTCCTTCATCGTCAGAACGGAGCACCTCAAACGGCCCGACATAATCCAGCGTAGCTGAGAACGCCTCTTGTTGCGTCGTCGCGAAACCAGCGAACAGCCGAACCTCAACGTTCTCAATCCAGCCCTGGCTCCAGACGGAGACTTCCTGTTCCGCCGAGCCTGACTCCGGTGTAAACGCAAGCGCTGGACCTTTGGCAAGGACGGCGTTTGGCGACGCGCCCGGCACAAGCGTGACGAGCAACGCCAGGGCAACTACGAAGGGCAGTGTCAGGTATTGCATCGTATTCTCGCTCGCCGCAATTCTCCCACCAGAGATCATAATTGTCAACCAGCGCTCACGCACCTAACGCCCCTTGCGCCCTAGCCTCGCATCTGCACGTTCGGTAGGATGGTGGCCTATGGCTACAACGACTGCGAAGAAGGCTGTCCTATTCGATCTGGGAAACACACTCTGGCACATCCCGGAGCGCCCGCCCGTGGATGAGATCCGCAAGGAGACCGTGCGCCGCATCTACGGGCTGCTCGGAAGCTGGGGCGTCAAGCCGGAGGGCGAACTGCGGTTCCTGGGTAGGGACATCCGCCTCGCCATCGGCGCCGCGGACAAGGCGGCATACGAGAGCGATCAGATCAGCCCAGACATCCCGGCGCTCGTGCAGAGCCTCGTCGCCAAGAAGGGCCTCGACATTTCGCTGGAGCAGAGCGCCGACCTATGGCACACGTGGAACCTGGAAGGATCGTTCTTTGGCAGGCGCCTCTTCGATGACGCGATCGCGACGCTCGATGAGCTGCGCCGCCGAGGGCTGCGCTTCGGCTGTGTGACGAACCGCCCGTACGGCGG
>JADFRJ010000242.1 GCA_022561355.1 Chloroflexota bacterium
AAGGCACCGTTACCTTCGCCGGAGGCGATCCCTGCTGCTCCTACGGGCTCTACGTGGTCATCATGAGCCCCACGGGCATCGAGACGCTTTACGCCCACTTCTCCAGCATTGCCGTTGGCCAGGGCGAGTACGTGTCGGCGGGGCAGACGTTGGGGTTCTCAGGCTGCACGGGCTACTGCACGGGCACGCACCTGCACTTCGAAGTGATCGATAATGGTGTGCGCGTGAACCCGCTGGCGTACCTGCCGTAGAGAGAATCGGGCAACGCGCCCGCGCCAGCCATACGGTTGGCTTCCTTATCTCCTGAGCCTGAACGTGATAGAACCGTCGGGAACGGCAGTCAGCACAACCGAAGTGCTAGCATCGCGCCCCACCGCGCATTCGCCAACGGGAACTGGGCCCTAAGCGCTGCCCTTGTAGTCCAGCACCTGGACCCGCGTCTCCTCTGGGAGCGTACTCTTTGTAATCGATAGCTTCGCTTGGCGCTCCTCCATGGCTTTCGGTGCGCCTATCTCCTTGAGGAACGTGTCGATCGATTCGAGCTTCTCCTTGGAGGCAGGGGTTTCGTAGTGCATCGGGATGACGAGCCTGGGGTCCAGCAGGCTGACCGTCTCGGCCGCGGCGGCGCCGCCGATCGTGGTGCCGCCGCCAACAGGCGCCAGCAGGATATCGGCGCCGCTTAGCTCCTCGACCTGCTCGGCCGTTGGGACGTGGCCGATGTCGCCCAGGTGGCAGATCACCAGGTCGTCGATCTCGATGACGTACGCGGTATTCCTCCCCAGCTCGGCGCCGTTCTCTTGGTCGTGGAACGTGTGCGTTCCCTTGATCAGCACGCCGGCCACCTCAAACTCGCCGGGCCCTTGGATCACGCGCGGCGATCCCGTTACCGCCTTGATGTTGCTGTGGCCTTCGTGGTCATGGCTGATAGTGATGACGTTCGCCGTAGGGCGCCCGATCGTGTACCCAGTGCTCTTCCCGGGTGGGTCCGTCACCACGGAGGCCGTGCGGCCTCGCAGCTTGAAACAAGAGTGTCCGAGCCAAGTGATCTCCATGTAGTTCGCCTCCTGCCTCTAGCTTACGTTCTGGAGCGGTAACAGGCCACGCCAGGCCCGATACGATCGCAGAACACGCACGGATAGGCGTCTGGGAGTTCAAACGTATGTTGGCCGGAGCTAGCTGCCACTGGCCGTGGCATGTGCCGGCTCAGCCGCCGCCGAGAGCGGGCCTACGGGCGCCCAGTCCAGCACCATCGCGCCCCACGATAGGCCGCCGCCGAACGTCATCAGCACCACGCGGTCGCCGTCGTGCAGGCGGCCCTCTTCCCAGGCCTCCCGCAACGCGACTGGTATCGAAGCCGCGGACGTGTTGCCGTAGCGGTCCACGTTGACCATCGCGCGCTCTTCCGGCAGGCCCAGCGCCTTCGCCGTCGCGCGGATAATACGCGCGTTTGCCTGGTGCGGCACAAGCAGATCGACGTCTTCTATCTTCATGCCCGCTGCCTCGATCGCCTCACGAGCGGCCGATTCCATCGCTTGGACCGCGAACTTGAAGATGTGACGACCGTCCATGCTGATGAAGTGATAATCGTGGTCGTCGATGTCCCTCCGCGTTGCCGGCCCGTGCGCGTACAGCTTGTCCGCGCGGCTGCCGTCGCTGTGAAAGACAAACGAGAGCGGCCCACCCTGATCTGACGCCTCCAGCACCACCGCGCCCGCGGCGTCGCCGAACAGGATGCAGGTGTCGCGGTCCGTCCAGTCCACGATGCGTGAGAGCACCTCGGTACCGACGACAAGGATTCGCTTGTAGCTCCCCGTCTCGATGAACTGCGAACCGGTCGCGAGCGCCGACAGGAAGCCGACGCATGCGGCGGTCACGTCGAACGCGCCCGCCCTCACTGCGCCCACTCCGTCCTGGATCAGGGATGCTGTTGCCGGGAACGTACCGTCGGGCGACGTCGTGGCCGAGAGCACCAGATCCAGCTCTGCCGGGTCGATTTCGGCCTGCTCCAGCGCCTGGCGTCCGGCCTCGATCCCCATCGTGCTCGCCGATTCGTTATCAGCCGCGATGCGGCGCTCACGAACGCCCGTACGCTCCTGGATCCAGGCGTCAGACGTGTCTACGAGCTTCTCGATATCGGCGTTGGTGCGAATGTGCGCTGGCAGGTACTTGCCGAGGCCGGCGATGCGGGCTCGCGGATTCAACTAGACTCGCTCCGATCCATAGGGCGGGGGCTATCGGGCTAGATGGGCCGAGTATACCATGCGCTGTTTCCAGGCTTAGTATTCTGTGACCTTGCCTTCCTCTGCTTCCGCACGCTCGACTTGACAGTTTCGGGCGAAACATGGTAGATTTAGATACGGATTAGCACTCTCGCATTGAGAGTGCTAACATATTAGGACGAATGTTCAATGCTTACTGAGCGCCAGTCACGCATCCTCGGCTTCATCATCGGTGAGTACGTGGAACACGCCACTCCGGTGGCCTCCCAGTATATCGAGCAGAACTACCCCGTCGGCGCCTCCGCGGCCACGATCCGGAACGAGATGGCTGAACTGGAGGAGCAGGGCTACCTGAACCACCCGCACACCTCGTCTGGGCGCGTGCCCACCGGCAAGGGCTACCGCCTCTACGTGGAGACGTTGATGCGGGAAGAAGAGGTTCCGTGGGACGCCCAGCAGACGATCTTGCACCAGTTCCATCAGATTGAGCAGGGTCAGGAGTCGTGGGCGCAGCTCGCCGCCGCCGTGCTCGCGCAGTCCGTCGAAAACGCGGCCGTCGTGACCACGCCGCGAATGGACGTCTGCCGTATTAAGCATCTGGAGCTGGTGAGCCTCCATGACATGACGTTCCTGCTGGTGCTGGTGCTGGATGAGGGCAGGCTGGAGCAGCAGGTGCTCTCCTCCGGCGGTCTCTACTCGCAGGAGGAGCTGAGCGCGACAGCCACGCAACTCAACCGGCGGTACGAAGGCAAGACGTCTAAGGAGCTTGCGGGCGACGAGACCGACCTGAGCGAGCTAGAGCTGCTCGTGATGGAGGCGGTTCACTCGGTGATGCGCTCGGTGGACGAAGGTGGCGCCGAGGAGGCCCATCTTGAAGGCTTGCGCCACGTCTTGAGCCAGCCGGAGTTTTCGAATAGCGAGGCCGTCCTCGGCTTGCTGGAATTGTTGGACGGCCAGAATCTCAGCCGCGCCATTCCGCTGCGGGCGTTGGCGCGAGAAGGGGTGACCGTTATCATCGGCGCGGACAGCCCGCAGCTCACCAACGCCAGCGAAGCCATGCGCGCGTGCAGCGTCATCGTCGGGTCGTACGGAGCGCCGGGCGACGCCTCGGGCGCGCTCGCCGTCGTCGGGCCGATGCGCATGCGCTACTCACGCACGATTTCGACCGTCCGCTACCTGGCGGACGTCATGAGCGAGCTGCTGTCGGAGCAGTACGAAGGTCCCACGGGGTAGAAGCGATGACTGACGAACAAGCGGAAGAGGTCGCGAATGCCGCGGCCGGGGAAGCCGTCGACCGGCAAGAGCCGGACGACGTCGAAGGCCTGCGCACGCGGTTGGAAGAAGAGAGTCCGTGCGCTGTCTAGCCCTACGAGAGCTGGCAGCGCTCCGCCGCCG
>JADFRJ010000037.1 GCA_022561355.1 Chloroflexota bacterium
TAGCAAGCCCCATCTCGGATGCTGCTTGGGCTGAGTCAGGCGTTCCCGACTGACGGTCTGCGAATTGTGCGCTCATCGGGGTCTTCCATTGAAATCATCGACCGCCGCTAGGAACTCTGTAGCATCGCTGGCGTCCCACTCCCAGGCCGCATCGCGCGTTTCGTCACAGCTGAGTACACTGTGACCAGGCAGCCATGGAACTAGTACACAGGCAGGTCAGCAGATACGCCGCCTTCACGGTGGATAGCGAGGCGGAAGCGCTCGCGGCGTTGGGGCGCGCGTCGGCGATGATGTACACCTCCCCTCCTCAATACTCGGCATTCAATGAGGACGGCTTCCTTACCGGTAGCGAGACGCCGGATCCTGACGAGCCAGGCCAGGGCCTCCGACTGCAGGACTCGGTCGAATTCGTTGACGAGACGATCCATCTCGCCATCTTCGAGAACGTCAGCCTTCTGACGATCGAACTCTACGATGAGTTGATGGACCCGAACGAACCGCTCCACTCTGACAACATCGTCCTAGCGAAGCAGATGGAGAAGCTCGCTCTCAACAGTACAGAGGCTCAACAGGAATAGAGCCGGCAACCCAGCGCCGGACACAGACCTCCTACAAATAGGCGGGCTTGTTTTTCGTCCGGCAGTAGCGCGTCAGGGAACCGTTCCAACCCAGTTCCAACCGGATTCAGACGGATCCGCGACCTCGTTTCGCTATAGCTAGCCAGCTTCGCTGTTGTATGTGTAGAACCCCCGTACAACAACCCGAGGAGGTAGGTAGCTGTGAAACGCATTATCGTCGCTGGCGCGGGCGGTGCCGCCGCGCTCAATTTCACACGATCGCTCCGCCTGGCGGACGAGCCGTTCTACCTGATCGGCATCGACTCCAGCAACCACTACCTGGTTCGCGCAGAGACGGACGAGCGCCATCTGGTGCCTCGGGCGAACGAGGCCGAGTATCTCCCCGTGATTCAGCAGATCGCCGCCGAGTCGCAGGCTGAGATGATCTTCGCGCAGTCTGACGCCGAAGTCTCAGTCCTCAGCGACCGCCGCGACGACCTCGCGATCCGCACGTTCCTACCCGGCCGGCGCACGGTTTCGCTCTGCCAGGACAAGTTCGAAACGTATCGCCTGTGGGCGGAGGCGGGCCTGCGCGTACCGGATACACAGCTTATTCGCACTGTAGCCGAGCTGGAGCGCTTCATGGCAGAGAACAACGATGTTTGGTTGCGGCCGATCACGGGCGCCGCCGGTATCGGTTCGCTGCACACTGACAGCGTGGACGAGGCGAAGACATGGTTGGACTTCAACCAGGGCTGGGGCAACTTCACTATCGCCGCATACCTCAGTCCAGACTCGGTCACCTGGCAGTCTATCTGGGATCGCGGCGAGTTGATTGTCGCTCAGGGCCGCCGGCGGCTCTACTGGGAGTTCGCCAACCGCGCCCCCTCCGGCATCACGGGAATCACGGGGGCCGCGGTGACCGTGGCGGACGAACAGGTTGACGAGATATCGCACCGCGCGGTCATGGCGGTCGACGCCGAACCGCACGGCATCTTCTCGGTGGACCTGACGTACGGTCCGGATGGGGTTCCGAACCCAACCGAGATCAACATCGGCCGGTTCTTCACCACCCACCTGTTCTTTACCACGGCAGGTCTCAACATGCCGGAGATCGCCATGCGCCTCGCGTTCGGCGAAGAGCCACCGGCGCTGGAGCGGACCATCAATCCGCTCAAGCCTGGACTAGTCTGGATCCGCGGCGTCGATAAGGAGCCCGTACTCACCAGTCTCGACGCGCTCGACGCAACCGAATGCGAGCTACAGCAGCGCATCGAGCGCGTACGACAGGCGGTGCCGGCCTAACGATGTCGATCCTCTACTTCGACCTGGACGGAACTCTCGTCGACGTGCGCAAGCGCCACTACGCCGCGTACGCCGACACGATGCGAGAGCTTGGTCTAACGCCGCTCCCCGAACAGACGTATTGGGATGCGCGTCGCGATGGGGCGTCTAACGCCGATCTGATGGGCAATGTGGACGCCGAATGCCAGAGCCGTTTCGCCGAGAAGTGGCTGGAGCGCGTTGAGTCGCCCAGCTACGTCCGCCTCGACACGCTGATCCCCGGCGCGCGGGCTACGCTTGCCGCGCTGCGCGAATCATACGAACTGGTGCTCGTGACGATGCGGCAGGACCGCGCATCGCTGCTTGAGCAGCTCGACGAGCTTTCGCTGCGGAAGTTTTTCTCAGCGGTCTATTCGCGCGATGGGTCCGATGAGCCGCAGTCGAAATCGAAGCTGATACGCCTGTTCGGCAACAGCGTGCGAGACGGCGCCACCGTCATCGGCGACTCTGAGGCGGACGTTGAGGCCGCGCGTGATCTTGGCATCGAGTCGGTCTGTGTTACGAGCGGGGTTCGCAGCCGCCGCTACCTGGACGGGCTTGAGCCGGACGAGGTCGTCAGCACCATCGTCCAGCTACCACGTATCCTGCCAGCTTCCTAGCCAACGAACGAGTAGCCGAGGCCGCGCTTGGTGACGATCAGGCCGGGCTTGCAAGGATCTGACTCGATCTTGCGACGCAGGTACCACACGTAGAGCTTCACGCGATCCTTTTCACCCTGGTACTCGGGCCCCCAGACCTCAGTGAGGATCTGGTCGTGTGACAGCACCCAGCCCTGATGTTCGACCAGGTACTTGAGCAGTCGATACTCGGTTCCCGTCAGCTCGACTGACTGGCCATTGACGGTCACCTCACAGCTCCGCCAGTTGATCTTCAGCCCGTTCCGTTGGTAGAGCCAGCTCTGGCCGTTGCCATGTTCAGCGTTCCGCTCGCTGATTGCCCGAAGCCGCACAGCAAGCTCATCCCCTGTGAAGGGCTTGACGAGGAAGCCATCCACTTGAAGGTCGATTCCCTTCTGGAGCGATTCCATGTTCGACTCGTTCGCGCAGACGATGATCGGCGTGTTCGCGACCGAGCGAACGCGCTCGACCAGCTCCCAGCCTGGCAGTTCCGCCGCTTCGAGACTGATCACCAGCACGTCCGGATGTGAGCTGAAGAACTGCCTCAGGCCAACGATGCCATCTTCGCAAAGCAGCGCTTCGTAGCCACCGTCTTCGACGGTCCGGGCGATGCCGGCGCGCTGTGCGGCGTCGCTTTCAACGACGAGTACCTGGAGCTTTTGATTCATGGACAACGATCCCTTTCCTGAACAATCACCTGCTTCTATTCATGTAGAACCTCGCTCCGTGGCCAGCCGTTACAGCTCCGCCAACTGGTTACAGACTAGTCTCATACCTCGCTCCAACTTAGGAAGCGCCAGCATTGGCCTGTTCACATCTGCCAAACGACTTTTCTTCCTTGAAATCGGTTTGAGTGCGCGAAAGGCGTTACGGAATGTACACGTCGACGTTTGCATTCATAGGTGGCAAGGACTGTGGCCCCGTTCTCCAGGGACTCTGATGCTCAAGCGAGTGATCGACATTTGCCTTTCCGCGGTAGCCCTGATCGTGCTACTGCCGCTCCTTGCGATAGTCGCGCTCCTGGTGCGTATCGACTCGTCAGGGCCGGCGCTGTTCAGGCAAGAACGTATCGGCAAAGGCCGCAAGCAGTTCACGGTCTTCAAGTTCCGCACGATGCACCACAACGTGGACGACCGTCTCCACCGCGAGGCGATCGAACGAGCCGCGAACGGCGTGCGAACGGAGATGTCGAACGGCAAGCGAGTCTTCAAATCGAACGAAGACCCGCGGATCACGAGCATTGGCAAGTTCCTGCGCGCGTCATGTCTTGATGAGCTGCCACAACTCTTCAATGTCCTGCGCGGGGAGATGAGCATCGTCGGCCCCCGTCCGGCGCTCGGGTGGGAACTGGCGTACTACAAAGACTGGCACCTCCGCCGGTTCGACGTGAAGCCCGGCCTCACAGGACCTTGGCAGGTCCATCGCGCCGAGGCGGAAAACCTGGATGACATGCTGCGCATGGACGTGGAGTACAGCGATTCACCATCGGTCTGGCAAGACCTCCGTCTGATCGCGTTGACGGTGCCAGCCATTGTTAGAGAGAGGGGAGGGTTCTAGCCATTCTGCTAAATCGAACGTTACGTGTCGGCCTCGCTGGCTGCGGCTACTGGGGAAGCAAGCACCTGAGGGTGCTCAACGAGCTATCCGGCTGCGAGGTGACGGCCCTCTGTGAACCATCGATCGAAAACATCATTCGCCAGCCGAAGGCGTTTCTGCCGCCGCTGGTCACGGCCGATTACGAGACCTTCCTTTCGTCGGGCATCGATGCCGTCGTCATCGCGACGCCGGCCCGAACACACTACCAGCTCGTGATGCAGGCGCTGGAACACAACAAGCACGTGCTGGTGGAAAAGCCGTTCGCGACCAACACGGACGACGCCCTCGCGATGATCAACGCGGCTCAACAGCGTGGGCTCTCGCTCCTTGTGGGGCACACGTACGTCTACCACCCCGCGGTTGAGTACTTGCGAGAGCTGATCGAGTCGGGTGAACTAGGCGAGCTGCGGTACGTCCATACCGCTCGTCTGAATTTCGGCATGTTGCAGCCAGACGTCGACGTGCTCTGGGACCTGGCGCCCCACGACATCTCGATCCTGCTCTACCTCCTACAGAAGGAGCCTGAGATCATCGGTGGCCAGGGAACAGCATGCATCAACCCGCGATTGTTCGAGGTCGCACACGTTGACCTCCGCTTCCCAGGCGGCCCGTTCGCCCACGTCTACGTGAGCTGGCTAGAGCCAAGCAAGATCAGGCGTCTGACGTTCGTCGGTGAGGAGAAGACGGCCGTCTATGACGATGTCGCCCAAGGCGAGATGATCCGCATCTACGACAAGTCGATCAAGCTGACGACGAGTAACGGCACAGAGAACATCGTCGCGCCCCAATACCTGCAGAAGGACATCACCATCCCGCACATCGGTGATGGTGAGCCGTTGAAGAACCAGTGCGCTCAGTTCCTGAACTCCATTCGGACGGGCAGCCAAGTGCCGTCCGACGGCTGGGAAGGCCTCAAGGTAGTGCGGGTACTGGAAGCCGCGGAACGCGCGCTCTACGGCAAGGAGGCGGCGCCAAACGTGACGTCGCTGCCAACACACCGCAGTGGCCGGGTGCCAGAGATCGTGTTCCCGGGGGAGCCGCGCTGATGACGAAGATCAAGCTCGTCGACTTGCACAGCCAATACGAACCGCTCAAAGAAGAACTCCTCGCGGAGATCTCCAACGTGCTCGAAGGCATGCAGCTCTTCCTCGGTGAGAACACGTTCCGTCTTGAAGAGGAGTTCGCCGCCTTCTGCCAGGCGCGATACGCCATAGGCGTCGGCTCCGGGACCGATGCCCTGTACTTGGCGATGCGAGCGTGCGGCGTGGTGGCCGGCGACGAAGTGATCACCGTGCCGAACACGTTCTTCGCGACCGTGGAAGCGATCGTGATGGCCGGAGCGAAGCCTCTCTTCGTCGACATCGACCCGGGGACGAACAACATGGACCCGGCCCTCATCGAAGCGGCGATCACGCCCAGGACGCGCGCCATTGTTCCGGTGCACCTATACGGCCAGCCCGCGGACATGAAGCCGATCCTCAAGATCGCCCGCAGGCACGGCCTGCGTGTGATAGAAGACGCCTGCCAAGCCCACGGGGCTGAGTATGACGGACGCCGCGTGGGTGGCATTGGTGATGCGGCAGCGTTCAGCTTCTACTGCGCCAAGAACTTGGGCGCGTACGGCGAAGCAGGCATGGTTGTCACCAACGACCGACAGGTGGCGACGTCCGTGCAGATGCTGCGCAACCACGGATCCAGCGAGCGATACCACCACACCGCCTACGGCGTGAACTCCCGCATGGACGAGATCCAAGCGGCGGTGCTGCGCGTCAAGCTGCGCCATCTGGATGAGTCGAACACTCGCCGGCGGGCCTGGGCGTTCGAGTACAACCGCAGCCTGGCGGAACTGCCAGAGGTGACGTTACCGGAAGAGCTGCCCTACACGCAGCCCGTCTATCACCTCTTCGTCATCAACGTGCGCCAGCGCGACGAGCTACGGGACTGGTTGAAGGACCGCGGCATTGAGACCGGTATCCACTACCCCATCCCGCTCCATCTCCAAGAAGCATGCGCCGATCTGGGACTAGGCCCAGGCTCGTTCCCGCACGCGGAGGCGAGCGCAGAGCAGATCTTGTCGCTGCCGATGTACCCCGAGCTGACGATCGATCAGGTCAGCTACGTCTGCCAGACGATCCGGGACTTCTACCACCAGGGAAGGCGGCAGCGTAGCAAGCGAAAGGTGGCGTTGACCTCATGATCCCAGAACAGTACTGGCACTTGGCGAAACGGTGGTTCTGGCTGATCGGCGCCTTCGCAGTCCTGGGTGGCATCGCTGGCATAGTGCTGCTCCCGTCAGTCGTTGGCACGCCGGCCGGGTTCAACAGCAGTGCGACGCTCGCCGTCTCGCAGCAGGCGTCGCTCGCCAGCGTCCCCACATCAGGTGACGTCGAGGTCGACGACACGGTCGTCGCCAGCTACACAGAGTCGCTCGTGACCTACGCCGGCTCGCCGCAGTTCTTCGACAGCGTTCATGAGATCCTGTTGCTCGCTGGTTACGGCTTCGATCCTACGGAGCTGGAGGGCATGCTGGAGGTCACCGCGAACCCGACGCTCTTCCGCGTCACGATCGAGGCTAGCGCCGATACCGCGGCGGCAGCCACGACAGTTGCCACCGTGGCAGTGGCTGAACTCAAGACCCGCGCCATCCAAGAGGAGCAGCAGCTCGCGGCCACGCTGATCGCGAACCTGGAAGAACGAGCCGCAGACCTGGCGGCGCGACTGCCGACCTTGGCAGACGGAAAGCTCACGAGCGTCCCGATAGCTCAACGAACCCTTGCGCGCATCGAAGCTGACGTGATCAACGGAGAGCTGGAGGAGATCTTCAGCCAGTTGGAGAACCTCAGACTGGGGCAAGCGTTCAGCCTCCCGCTCGTTACCGTGCAATCGCCGCAAACGGTCGAGATCTCAGCCCAGACGCTATCGACGCGCGACGTCGCGCTGCTCGGCATCGTTGGCGGGCTGCTCGCCGGCTGGGGCGCGGCGAACATCGCTGAAGGACTCACGAACAAGCCGAAGATCGCCCTCGTCACGACGGCCAGCGTTCAGCCTGTCGTGCTGAGCAACAACCAGGCCGTCCTCTCGAACGGCTGGGCGGACGTCAACGAAGCACACGCAGTCGATGTCCGCTTCGGCAGGCTCGCGGAGCGAGCGGTCCAGCTCGAGCGGCGTATCAAGGCGCTCGACGGGTTCCGCGCGAGCAAGAATGGCGCGACGAACGAGACGACAACTCCAGCACTGCCACGCCAACACAGATGAACTGGCAGCGAATCCTGCACTCCGTCAAGGACGGCCCGGCCAAGGACATCAGCCTAGGCATGGGCACAGCCATCACCGTCTTCGTGCGGGTTGGAAGCTACGGATTCGTCGCGATCGCGGGCGTCGTGATGGCGCGAGCGCTCGGCGCCCACGACCGGGGCATCTACAGCCTCGTGACGACGATCGCGCTGCTCTTTGCGGCGTTCTCGGAACTCGGGCTGTCCAAGGCCGGTATCTACCTCGTAGGCCAGAAACGCTTCTCATTACAGTCGATCATCTCGAACAACCTAGCGTGGTGGCTGACGATCGGCACGATCTGGATCGGCGGATCATTGACCCTCGCGCTCCTGCGTCCGCCGTTCGTACCCGACGAGCTGGGGATGGCGCACTTCCTGGTCTTCGCGCTGGGCGGCGCGCTCCTGCTGTTCCTCGTGATGGCGGAGGATCTGCTCCTCACGACGGGCAGCATCATCAGCTACAACATCGTGAGGTTCGTCGAGCCCTTCATGCGAGCCGTGCTCGTGATCGGCGGCGTCACGATCTTCGGCCTGGGGATCGTCGGGGTGCTTTCGATGTGGCTGCTGGCGATCGCCGTGTCCGCGCTTCCAGCGTTCTACCTGCTGATGAAGCGCGCCCGGCCGGTCCCGAAAATACAGACGAAGGCGCTCAGGTCGCAGCTCTCGTTCGGGCTTAGGAGCAACTTCGGGTTCGTGCTGGAGGCCGCCAACCACCGGCTCGATGTCTTTTTGGTCGCCGGCATCGCCGGGACAGCGGCGTTGGGCCACTACGCCGTCGCGTTCGGCGCCGCAGAACTCCTCTGGCGCATCCCCTTCGCGCTGGGAGCGGTCTTCTTCCCGAAAGTGGCGGCGCTCGACCCTGCGGCGAACGCGGAAATCGCGGCGACGACGCTCCGGCGCGCACTCTTCATCATCCTGCTAGCAACGCTGATCATCCTGCCTTTCGGCCGGCTCTTGATCGGTGGACTCTACGGCGACGAGTTCTTGCCCGGCGTGACCGCATTCTACATCCTGGCGCCATCCGCGCTGCTGTACACCGTCTTCCGCATACTGAGCGCATCGCTCGCGGCGCTGGGCAAGCCGGAGAGCGGGATCTATGCGGGCATCGTTTCCCTGCCGCTGACCATCGGGCTCGGGCTGTTGCTGATCCCGCGCATGGGCATCGTCGGCGCGGCGATCGCATCGATGGCGGCATACGGGGCGGCTGCGGCCGTCGTGCTCGTCATGTTCCTCTGGGTGACGCGGAAGTCGTTGATGGAAACCCTGGTGATCAACAGAGGTGACATCTCGTCATCGGTCCAGACAGCACGGACGCTCCTGGCGCGAGGCGAAGCGACATGAGCACATTCGCGGGCGCACTAGAGGGAGCCCGCGAGACGGCAAGCGCAGACGCCCCCAGGGGCATCTCGCTGCCTTGGCTGCCACTCGCGCCTCTGCTGGCGATCCCGATTCTGGGCACGAGTCCCGAACGGCTCGAACTGGTGGTGCTCGGCGTGCAAGCGATCTTCCTGCTGATGGCGCTGCGCAACCCGGTCTGGGTGCTAGGCGCCCTGGCGTTGTCCGAATTCACGATCCGCAACTACGAACTCATACTGCCCGCGGCAGCCCTGATCGCGATGGGTCATGCGCTCGTCGACGCCGACCTCGGCCCTCGCGCTCGTGCGATGACGATCACGGCAGGCCTGTTCTTGTCGCTCGCCGTGGCGAGCACGCTGGTCGCCGACGCCGCGCTCATAGGCGAGCTGCTGCGCTCCTACGCGCCGGACATCGCGATCATGCTGATGATCCCGCTGGTGATCAGGGACCGGCACAGCTTCCTGCAAGCGGGCCTCGTCGCGTTGATCGTCGCGACCGCGTCCGCGGCGGTTGCGCTTTCGCAGCAGGTGATCGAGCCAAGGTTCTTGTCGGTCCCTCACAACACTGTCGTCAACGTTGACCTCGCCGACTGGGGAAGCCGGGCGCTGGGGTTGGACCTCAGCCCGATCCTCCTGTCCGACCATCTCATGCTGTTGCTCTTCCCCACCGTAGGCGTGTTGCTGATGCGAGGCGTTTCAAGCAGAGTATCCGGCTTCCTACTGCTTGCCGCCGTGCTCGCGATGGGCGGCGCGCTCTTCTTCACTGAGACGCGATCCTGGGTGTTCAGCGCCGCGGCAGCACTCATAGCGATGGCGCTGCTCTTGAGAGGCCGCACGGGGGGTGAGCTGATCCTGCTCATGCTGCTGGTTGCTGGAGGGTTCCTGTTCTGGGCCGATCAGTCAGGCAGCCGCTACGCGCTGGGCCCGGACAGCGATGGCAGCGCGGCCGCGCGGCCGGTGCTCTGGACAGCCGCGCTCAACATGGCCATGGACCACCCTGTCCTGGGAGTCGGATACGACCAATTCAAGGAGCTTTCACCTAGCTACGCGAACAACATCGGCAAGGCGCTGCTCGACCGGCAGAACGCCGGGACGATTCTTGGGAGAGAGAGCCCGCACAACGACTTCCTCAGCGCATGGGTTTCGTTCGGAACGGGCGGCCTGATGCTCTACGTTCTCATGATGTGGTTCATCGCGCGGAACTTCCTGCATGCGCTCGTCCGGTTCCGCGACCCGCTAATGAAGGGGATCGCGTTGGGCTGCTTCGGCGCACTCGTCGCGTTCGCGGTGAACTCATCGTTCCACAACCTGTTCACCAGCGCGTTGACGTTCTGGATTCTGGCCGGGGCTTCATTGGCGCTCACGAAATTGGCCCAACGCGAACCGGACGGCGAACCGGCGGACGGACCGAAGGGAGACTGAACGCATGGTCACTACACAACCGATGTGCCACATCTGCGGAAGCGAAGGTGAGCCTCTCCTGCCTTGGGCATCAGGTGGCGGCGAGATGCGACACTGCAGCACGTGCGACTTCGTATTCGCCTGGCCTGTCGAGGAGATCGACCCGGTCGAGGTTTATACACAAGCCTACGAAGGCCATGAGACCCGCACCCAGATGGACGACTACGCGCGCAGGATCAGCCGCCGCGACGTCGTCGCGGAGCACGAGTCGCTCGGCCTGTGGTCGCCGGCTCACCACGACACGCTCGCCTGGATCGAAGCGAACGTGCCCAAGGGCGCGACCGTCATGGAGGTCGGCTGCGGACTGGGAGCGTTCCTGCGAGCGCTACGCGACCGCGGCTACAACGCGGTTGGCATCGATGTCGCGAAGCCCGTTGTCGAGGCCGCCCAACGCGAGGGCTTCCAGGCCTGGTGCGGGACTATCGATACGGTCCCGGAAGGATGGGCGCAACCGGCCGTGATCGTCAGCTTCTTCGTGATCCACCACATCCAGGACCCGGTGGCGTTCCTGAGCACAATCCGGACGCGTTGGGGCGTGCCGCTCATCATCGCCTACAACCGGGCGCCAACAAAGGAGACGTTTGACACGAACAACTTCCCGCCCCGTTGTTGGGGCTGGTGGTCGGAGAAGGCGCTCGGGCGAGCGCTCGCACGAGCTGGCTTCGCCCGCGTCGAGATATCGACCCAGGCGAAAGGACTGCCTCAGATCTTCTTGCCGCCGAAGCTGCACGACTTCGTCAGCTCCGTGCTCTGGCGCTGGCCGAAGCTGCGTGTGATGGTGCAGCCCTTCGTTGAGAAGCTACTGAGCGCCGGGTTCAAGCTCCTGCGGCCGATCCCACGGCTGCGGCGCAGCTTCGAGGGTGGCCTGCTGATTATCGCTACGCCAGCGGAAACCAATGGCCGTGTGCCCGCGTTAGAAGAAGTGAAGGAGGTTCGCGCATGAGAGTGCTCAAGGTCACCAACATGTACCCGACAGAGGACCGCCCTCACTTCGGCATCTTCGTCCGGCAAGAGACCGAATCGCTACGGAACCTGGGCGTCGACGTTGACGTGCTGTTCATCGATGGCCAGGCCAGCAAGCTGAACTATCTGCGCGGCTATCGCCAGCTCTGGCAACGCCTTCGTGAACGCGAGTACGACCTCGTTCACGGCCACTACATCTTCGGCGGGCTGATCGCCCGCGCCCAGACGCGTTACCCCGTCGTCATCACGCACCACGGCCCGGAGGTCTTCATGACGTGGGAGAAGTATCTGTGCCGCCTCTTCACGCGCTGGTTCGACGCCGTGATCGTGCGAACAGACGAAATGCGGACCCGGCTCGGCGTCAAGGACGCGCACATCATCCCCGGCGGCATCAACATGGAGCTGTTCCAGCCGCGCGACAAACAGGACTGCCGCGCGCAACTCGGACTGCCCCCCGACAAGCAGCTCGTCCTCTGGGCGGGCGAACGCCGGGGAGAGAAGCGCTACGGCCTGGCAGCGGCCGCGATGTCCATCCTCCAGGAGCGCATGCCCAACGCGGAACTCGTGCCGTTGTCCGGCATGCCACACGCCAACGTCCCCGATTACATGAACGCCTGCGATGCGCTAGTGCTGACATCCGAGGCGGAGGGCTCGCCCAACGTAGTCAAGGAGGCGATGGCCTGCAATGTTCCCGTCGTCGCCACAGACGTGGGCGACGTGCGCGAGATCATCAGTCACACCGCCGGGTGTTACGTCTGCAAGATGGAGCCTGCCGACATCGCGCGAAAGCTCCAGTCCGCCCTGGGCTTCGGCCGCCGCACGAATGGCCGCGAAGCCGTACGGCACCTGGAGTTGGACGCCGTCAGCCGGCGCATCATCGACGTCTACGAGCTAACGCTCTCCGCTAGCGGGCGGGAACACACAGCGCTCTCGCCGGTCTCGAGAGGTTCGGAGGAGTAATGGCGAAGCGAGTCTGCATCGTCCGGCAGAACTACTTTCCTGACGAAGATCACATCCGCAAAAACGTGGAGGCGCTAACTGACGCCGGCTTCCAAGTCGACGTGATCTGCCTGCGTGCGCCCGGCGAGGCGGCGCGTGAGGAGTATCGCGGCGGCACCGTGAGCCGGCTGCCGCTCACGCACAAGCGCACCTCGAAGTTCCGTTACCTGTTCGAATACGGGGCCTTCTTCCTGATGGCGTTCTCGCTGCTCGCCTATCGGAGCATCAGACGCCGCTATGACATCGTCGAACTCTACAACGTGCCGGACTTGATCGTCTTCGCCGCTATGCCGGCGAAATTGCTCGGCTCGAAGGTCATCTTCTTCATGTTCGAGATGATGCCGGAACAGACCGGTGACAATTATGGGCTCCGCGACGACAGCCGCCTGATGCGAATCCTGCGCTGGGCTGAGGGTATAAGCGTGCGTTTTGCGCACCGTGTGATTACGGTCAGCCCCTACCAGCGCGATCTGATTGTGGAGCGCAGCCGCCCTCGATCAGAACCGGCGGTCGTGATGAACGTGCCTGAGGAATCGATCTTCAGACCAGGCAGCTCTGCATACGAACCCGACGGCGTGTTCCGGGTGATCACGCACGGCAGCATCCTCAAGCGCTATGGCATCCAAACGCTGATCCGCGCGGTGCCCTACTTGACGGACCGCATCCCCGAGTTGGAGGTGACGATCCTTGGCGACGGCGAATATCGCGATGAGCTTGAGCAACTCTCGACCGAGCTAAACGTTACGAACCACGTCCGCTTTCTCGACTCTATCCCGCACCAGCTCGTGCCAGACATGATCGCGCAGGCGGACATCGGCGTGGTGCCGATGTTGATCATGTCGATCCTGCCCAACAAGCTCTTCGAGTACATCGCGATGAAACGTCCGGTCGTTTCGTCGCTCAGCCCGTCCGTGACCGCTCTCTTCGATGACAACGCCATCGCTTACTTCACGCCGGATGACGAGCACGACCTAGCCCGGCGCATCCTCGAGCTGTACGACGATCCAGCCAGAGCCGAACGAATGGCCCAAACCGCGCACGATGTCTACGACCGCTACCGCTGGGAGAACGCCCGCCGGGAGTACATCGGCGTTCATGAAGAGCTCGCGGGCATCCAGACGGTCGCCGCGGAGCCGAAGGGAGATCCAGCATGAACCTCATCGCTTACCTGCTGAAATCGCGCGGACTGGTGAACAGCATGCAACGCCTTCCGACGATCGCGACGCGCTTCGGCGTTTCCACCGCGAAGATGGACCGCGCGCTTAACGGCTACGTGGACATCGCGAACGCGTATGGGACCGTCCCGACGCTCGCGGTCACGGCGAACCTGATCGAACGGCACCCGCGCGTGTTCGAGCGTCTGTCGGAACGCGGCGCCGAACTCGCGATCCACGGCTGGGTACACACGGACTATCGCGCCCTCGACGCGGACCAACAGCGCGCGCACATCAAGCGCGGCTTGGCAGCGTTTGCGCAGCGCGGCATTCCGGTTGAAGGCTTCCGCTGCCCGTACGTACGCTGGAACGAAGACAGCATCACCACCGCGAAGGAGCTGGGGCTTCAATATGGCAGCAACCGCACTGTCGCTTGGGACGTCGTCCCGACGGATGACGGTATCAGCCAGCGAGCACTGGAGGCGTACCGAAAGGGCCTTCGCCTCTACGGCAGCTCTGAAGCAGCGTCCATAGTTAGCCTGCCATCGCTCGTGAACGGGCTGCTTGATCTGCCCGCCTCGCTGCCAGACGACGAAGCGTTGGTCGACCGCCTGCGCACGACACCCGAACGTCGAGAGCAGATCTGGCTCGGCATCTTGGATGAGGTGTAC
>JADFRJ010000243.1 GCA_022561355.1 Chloroflexota bacterium
GTCGCGGCAGACCAGGGCCGTAACGTCTTCGAGGCGATCTTGACCAAGTTGCAAGACGAAGCGTGGTCGCAGCTAGAGTTGCGCGGCCTGCGCGAAGGCTCCACGACTCTGACAGAGCTGCCCCAGGCGGCGGAGAGTCGCGGCATGACGGTTGAGCGAGAAGAGGAGGCCGTCGCTCCCCGCATCCAGCTTCCCGGCGACTGGGAGGAGTACGTATCGTCCCTCAAGAAGAAGCACCGCCACGAGCTGCGGCGCAAGCTCCGGAATCTGGAAAGCGCGGGCGACCTGGAGTTGCGCACGTATACCTCGCCGAAGGATGTGGAGATGCACTTGCCGGTGCTGTTGCGTTTCATGGTCGAGAGCCGCGAGGACAAGGCAACGTTTCTGTCCGAGCAGATGGGGCTGTTCTTCCACAAGGCGACACAGGCGCTGGCCAAGGAAAATCTGATCCGGCTGTACGAGCTTGAGCTGAACGGCAAGCCGGTGGCTTCGGTGCTTTGCTTCGACCAGGGTGGCCAACTCTATATGTACAACAGCGGCTACGACCCAGAATACGCGCCGATGTCCGTCGGCATCGCGTCGAAGGCGCTTTGTCTCCGGCAGGCGATAGCGGACGGCAAGCACTGCCTGGACCTCTTGCGTGGCGACGAGGAGTACAAGTACCGGCTGGGAGCGCAGGACCAGCAGATCTACAAGCTATCGATTAGGCGCTAACCCATGTATCGAATAGCCATCATCAGCTATCACACGTCACCGCTCGCCTCTCTAGGAGGGGCGGAAACGGGCGGGCTGAACGTTTACGTGCGCGAGCTGGCCAGCGAGCTGGCGGAGCGCGGACACACGGTCGACGTATTTACCCGGCGTACGGACGTCGATTCTCCTGATACGCTGCCCATTTCAGAAGCGGGGAGCGGTTCGCCGTTGGCTCGGGTCGTGCAGATTACCGCAGGCCCGCCTCAATACGAAGAGAAGGGCTCGCTGCCGGCCTACGTCGATGCGTTCGCGGACGGTGTGGCGACTTTTGTCGCGGAAGAGGGCGTGAGCTACGATATCATCCACAGCCACTACTGGCTGTCCGGCTTGGCTGGCGAGAAGCTGAAGGCCCGCTGGGGCGTGCCACACATCGTGATGTTCCACACGCTGGGCGAGGTGAAGGCCCGTTCCCGCGTGAGCGAACGCGAGCCGGAGCCGCGCATCGCCGCGGAGACCGCAATCTCACGAAACGCCGACCGGATCGTCGTGGCCAGCAAGGACGAACAGCAGCTGCTGGTGCGCTACTACGGCGCGGATGCCGGTCACATATCGGTCGTGCCTTGCGGCGTGAACCTGGGATTGTTCCAGCCGATCGACAAAGAGGAGGCGCGAAAGCAGCTCGGGCTGCGTGAAGACGACAGGATCCTCTTGTTCGTCGGGCGCATCGAGCCGCTGAAGGGTGTCGATATCTTGCTCGGGGCCGCCGCGCAGGTAGAGTCGGAGTCGGACTGCTTCGTGCTGATCGTCGGTGGTGACGAATCGACGCGGGAGGGCGAGATGGCGCACCTGCGTGACCTGGCATCGCAGCTTGGCATTGCTGAGCGAGTGACCTTCATGGGGGCGGTCGATCACGAGCGGCTGCCGTTGTTCTACAACGCAGCCGATGTCTGCGTCGTGCCTTCGTTCTATGAGAGCTTCGGGCTCGTGGCGTTGGAGGCGATGGCGTGTGGCACACCGGTTGTGGCGTCACGCGTCGGCGGCCTGAGCGTGGCGATACGCGACAGCGAGACCGGCTATCTGATCCCCTGGCGCTGCCCCGAGCCGTTCGCGGAGCGGCTGGAGCTGCTGCTGGGCAATGAGGAGCTGCGGCGCCAGTTCGGCTTAGCGGCGCGCAAGGAGGTCGAACGCTTCCGCTGGAGCAACGTGGCGGAGGCCGTACTCGGCCTCTACGCGGAGGTGATCGACGGCGCGCCTGCGATGTCCCAGGCGGTGTTCCGTAATTAGCGATGGGAATCCTCGAACGCGTTCGCAGCTTCCTTCCTGGTAATAACGGACCTACGGCAAACGACGAACTGGAGAAGGACGGTCCGCATACGGGGATGGTGATCGTCGCGCATCCCGACGACGCCGAGTTCATGTTCGGCGGGACCGTCGCGAAGTTCTGCGCACTAGGCTGGACGATGTACTATGTGCTGGCCACGAGTGGCGATAAGGGCACGCACGATGAAGAGCTGAGCCACCAGGAACTCGCGGCCATTCGTGAGCAGGAGCAACGCGATGCCTGCGACGTGCTGGGCGTCAAAGAGGTGATCTTCTTGGGTCATCCAGATGGCTTTTTGAAGCCGGACGAGGAGCTGCGTGGAGAGATCGTGCGCCTGCTGCGGCAGTATCGGCCGGACGTTGTACTGACGTGGGACGGCTTCCGGCAGGGATTCAACCACTCTGACCACCGTGCTATTGGCATCGCGGTGCGCGACGCGATCTACCCAGCCGTGCGGGACCACCTGTACTACCCAAGCGACAAAGAGGACGGGCTAGAGGCGCATAAGGTGAACGAGATGCTCATGGGTGGCAGCGACGATCCCGATTATCGAGTCGACATCAGCGATCATCTAGAGACCAAACTTAAGGCGATCATCTGCCACAAGAGCCAGATCGGCGGGACGCCTGAAGAAGTCAGGAAACGCTGGAGCGCGCGGATGCGTTCGGCGGGGGGCGGCACGCCGATGGAGTCGTTCAAGCGCGTCTCGATCCGGCGGCCGGCTCGCCAGCAGGAATCAGAGAAGAAGGAAACGGACCAGAAGCCCGCAGAGTCATCCGAAGCTCAGCCGGCGGCATCCGCCCAGCGCTGACCGGCATCGTAACGTCCGAACCCGGGCGATCTCACCAACAGGATGTGCTTTAGTTAGTCGATGGACGCTGAGCAGTTCGCGCAGAACGTCTTTCTCCTGAGCTTCGCCCTGACGGCGATCGCATCGATCGCCTATGCGGCGCTGCCGCTCTGGCCGCGCGTGGCGTATGGCACGGCGGCGACCGACGCCGGGACGACGATGACCGTCGTGACGCGAGCGCAGCCGCCGAGTTGGCTAGGGCCCGCGGCGACGGCCAGCGCTTGGCTGGCCTTGACCGCGCTGTCCGTCTCGCTGGCTGGGCGCTGGGTAGCGGGAGGGCGGCCGCCGCTCTCGAACATGTGGGAGTTCACGGTCGCGTTCGGCTGGGGCATCATCCTGTTCTACGTGCTCTTCGAGCATCGCGCGCGCCTTGACGGCGAGGGCTGGCCATCGGCAAGGACGGTCGGGGCCTTCGTGCTCCCGGTCGCGCTGGGGATGTTCGCGGTCTCGCTGGCGTTCTTCCCGTCGGAAGTCAAGCCGCTGGTTCCGGCCCTGCAATCGAGCCGTATCCTCGGCGCGCATGTGACGACGATGGTGCTGTCCTACGCGGCGCTCTCAGTTTCGTTCGGCGCGTCGGTTGTATATCTGATCCAGGGTGGCGGAGCGGGTAAGCGCTTCGCCCGGCTGCCGTCAGGCGAGCGGTTGGAGGAGATCGCGAACCGCTCCGTGCTCATCGGGTTCCCGCTTCTGACGCTGGGCGTGATCCTCGGCGCGTA
>JADFRJ010000038.1 GCA_022561355.1 Chloroflexota bacterium
ATGGGCACCATTCCGCCGGAGAAGGTCCCACACCGCACCAGCGCCGACGAAGAGTTCGATCAGAAAGACGGCTAACGGCCCCCGAGCCGCCCCGTGACCAGCGATCGAGACGTTGCCGATACCATCCTGAGCCGTCTGGCGCCGCTGCCGGTGACGACAAGGCAGCTCTTTGGACTATCCGGCCTCTACCTAGACGGCCAGTATTTTGGGTTCGTGTCGGATGGGAAGCTCTACTTTCGCACGGACGAGGCGAGCAGAGCAGGCTACAAAACACGCGGCATGTCAGCGTTTCAACCTAGCAACCGCCCGCGCGGCCCGAAGACCGTCGACCGCAATTTCCAGGTGCCTCCGGACGTGCTCGATAACGAGGACACGCTCAGGACGTGGGCCACGCGAGCCGCTGAGGCAGCCAAGAGAAGGTAGTTGGATTGCTGGAGGTTATTGCAGGTGCATGCCGGAGATCGCCCGCGCGACCACGAGCCGCTGGATCTCTGACGTGCCTTCGAAGATCGTGAAGATCTTGGCGTCTCGGCTAAACCGTTCAACCGGCGTGTCGCGAACATAGCCCATCCCGCCCAAGATCTGGATCGCCCGTTCCGTCACCCAGACAGCGACCTCGCTGGCCTTCAGCTTCGACATAGAACCTTCCGCCGCCAGGAACTCCTTGCGGTTCTTCGCCATCCACGCCGCTCGCCACACGAGGAGGCGCGCGGCGTCGATCTCCATTTTCATGTCCGCCAGCGTAAACGAGATCGCCTGGTTTTCGATGATCGCCCGGCCGAACTGCCTTCGCTCCTTGGCGTAGTCCAGCGCGTACTCGTAGGCTGCTCGAGCCACGCCGAGAGCCATCGCGCCGACGGCCGGCCTCGTCGCCTCGAACGTGGCGAGCGCGGCTGATTGCCGGGTCACGCCACCTTCGCGCGCCTTCGCCAGCTTCGCGTCGAGCTTCTCTTTGCCGCCCAGCAGGCATTTGGCAGGCAGGCGCACCTCATCCAGGAACACCTCCGCCGTGTGCGAAGCGCGAATGCCGTGCTTCTTGAACTTGGTGCCTTGCCTCAAGCCCGGCGTGTTAGGTGGAATCACGAAGGGGGCCTGCCCCTTCACACCGAGATCCGGGTCGACCGACGCGACGACGACGTGCACAGCGGCAATGCCGCCGTTGGAGATCCATGTCTTCTGCCCGTTCAGGACCCATTCGTCCTTCGCTTCGTCGTATACCGCGCGCGTCTTCATCGCGGCGACGTCAGAGCCCGAGTCTGGCTCCGACACGCAGAAGGCGGCTAGTTTGAGATCGCCTGGCGTGCCGAAGCACTGCGGAACCCACTCTATCGCCTGCTCCGGCGTGCCACTGCCGGCGATCGCGGCAACGGCGAGCGACGTGCCCATGAGCGCCATGCCGATACCCGCGTCGCCCCAGAACAGCTCCTCGATCACGATTGGTAGCGAGAGGCCGGTTCCGTCACCAGCAGCGTGCGCAAGGAACTCAGGCGCGTAGATGCCGATCTTCGCCGCCTCCTCCAACACCGGCCAGGGCGTCTCTTCGCGCTCGTCCCACTCGGCCGCGGCGGGCCGCATCACGTCTTCAGCGAAGCCGTGCACCCATTGCTGGAGCTGCCTCTGCTCGTCGTTCAGATCGAGCGAAAACTCTACTGCTGGCGCTTCTGCCACCATAATAAACACGGTAGCAGGTTCGGAATAACAACGCGAGTCGAACACATGCCCATTTTTATCCATTCGTTCTGCTGGACTCGCATTGAAACAAGGTACAATGCAGGCCATCTGAAATGACGTGGGAACCTGAACTCGAAGAGATTGCCCGCAGGCGCAAGCTCGTAAGCCAGATGGGCGGCGAGGAGCGCGTCGCACGGCACGTCGCCGCCGGACGCAAGCCTGTGCGCGAGCGCATCGACTTGCTGCTCGACCCTGGCTCCTTCCGCGAAACAGGCTCGCTCGCCAGCAAGGTCGAGTACGACGAAGAGGGCAAACTGAAGAACCTCACGCCGTCCAACTTCGTCACGGGCCGCGGTACTATCGATGGCCGCCCCGTCATCATCGGTTGCGACGACTTCACCGTGCGCGGGGGCGCCGCCGACGGCGCCGTCGGCAACAAGATGGGCTGGAGCGAGCGCACCGCCCGCGAGATGCGCCTGCCTATCATCCGCCTCGTTGACGGCACAGGCGGCGGCGGCAGCGTTAAGACCAACGCCGCGCTGCGCCGCTCGTACGTCCCGGCCAACCCAGACTGGGATGTCGCGGTCAGTCTGCTTTCGCAGGTGCCGGTGGTGGGAGCCTCGCTCGGCCCGGTTGCCGGCCTGGGCGCCGCCCGCGTAGCCGCGTCGCACTTCTCGGTCATGGTCAAGGGCTCCAGCCAGCTCTTCGTCGCCGGACCGCCCGTCGTCTATCGCGCGTTCGGACGGGAGGTCGAGAAGGAGGAGCTGGGCGGATCGCACATCCACGCTCATGAAAGCGGCGCCGTCGACAACGAGGTCGAGAGCGAGGAAGAAGCCTTCGAGCACATTCGCTCCTTCCTCTCCTACCTGCCCTCCTCCGTCTGGGAAGCGCCCCCGTTAGCCGAGCCGGCCGACGACCCAGAGCGCCGCGAAGAAGCGCTCCTCTCGATCATCCCCCGGGACCGGCGCAAGGTCTACGATGCCCGCGAGGTCATTTCCCTCGTGCTCGACCTGGGCTCCTTCTTCGAGATGGGTGAGTACTTCGGGCCATCGCTCATCACCGGCCTCGCCCGCTTGGACGGCGTTCCCGTCGGCATCATGGCGAACGACCCTCACTTCAACGCGGGCGCCATCGACGCCGACGCCAGCGAGAAGATGACGCGCTTCGTCGACCTTTGCGATACGTTCCGCCTCCCCGTCGTCAATTTCGTGGACAACCCCGGTTTCTTCTTGGGCGTCGAAGCCGAGCGAGCGGGCACGATCCGTAAGGGCGTCCGCGCGCTGGCCGCCGTCTACCAAGCGACAACGCCCTGGTGCTCGATCATCGTCCGCAAGGCCTACGGCGTCGCCGGCGCCGGCCACCGGGACCACACGCGCGCCAGCACCCGCTACGCTTGGCCCTCCGGTGAGTGGGGCTCGCTCCCGATCGAAGGCGGCGTCGAGGCTGCCTACAAGCGCCAGATCCAGGCCGCCGACGACCCGGACGCCCTACGCGCAGAGTTAGAAGCGAACCTCGCCTCCTTGCGCGACCCGATCCTTACGGCTGAGGCCTTTGGCATCGAGGAGATCATCGACCCGCGCGACACGCGCCCGCTCCTCATCGAGTTCGCTCGCCGCGCCTACGAGATCGTCGAGTCCGACGTGCGGGGTCCCAAGAGCAGGGGCATGCGACCGTAGGCGGCGCAGGCAGGAAGGAAGCCATCATTGCGTCCGCACCTCACACACCTCTTCATGGAAGTCGGCTCAATGGAACGCGCAAAGCGCTTCTGGCTGGACGCGCTCGGCCTTCAACTCCTCGACGATCGCGGCGTCTATATCGCTATCGGCGGCAACGGCGGCTTTGCGATCGGCATCGAGCAAGTGCCTGAGGGCCGCGTGTCCTCAGAGGGCCCGGAGATCACCCTCCGCGTCGACGACGTCGACGCCACAGTCGAGCGCCTCAAATCGTTCGACATCGAGATCGAGGAAGGTCCCGTTGACCAGCCCTGGCAGGCGCGCCATGCCTGGCTCCGCGACCCGGACGGGCGGCGCATGTCGATCTACTCGACCGATACGCCAACGATGGCTATGACATCGGTGGAGGAAGGCTAAAGGAGCCTCGTCATCGCGATTAGATTCCAGCCCAGCATGGCGAACACCAGCAGCCCCAGGCCGACACGGTAAGCCGCGAACGCGTTCAGCCGGTGGCTCGACAGGAAATGCAGCAGGAATTTCATGCTCGCGTAGCCAACGACCGCGGCGACCGCGAAGCCCACCGCGAAGAAGGCAGCGTCTTCGCCACCCAAACGCCCATCCGCGAAGTCACGAACGACGCCGACGCCCTGCTTAAGTCCGGCGCCCGCGATGATCGGCGCCGAGAGTAAGAACGCGAACGACGCGGCTTCCCGGCGCTCCACGTCGCGAAACAGTCCCGCGCTGATCGTCGCGCCCGATCGTGAGACGCCGGGCACGAGCGCGAGCGCCTGAGCAAACCCAACGATCACCGCGTCCTTCCAGGACATGTCCGTCATGGCCCGCTGTCGTCTGCCGAACGCCTCCGCCAGGATGAAGACGGCGCTGAAGGCGATCAGCATGGAAGCGACGAGGACCGTCGAACGGAACGCGTCCTCCGCCAGGTCTTCCAGAGCCAGCCCGATCACCGCCGCCGGGATCGTGCCGATCACGAGTAGCCACGCCAGCCGTCCCTCATCGTCGGCGAGCGAGCGATCCCGCAGCACGCGGAGGCCCCCTTGTGCCAGCCTCACCCAGCGCATCCCGAAGAAGCACAGCACGGAGACCAGCGTGCCAAGGTGCAGCGCCGCATCAAACGGTAGCCCGTAGCGGTCCTGGTCGACGTTCAGCAGATCTTCGACGAGGATCAGATGGCCCGTAGACGAGACTGGGAGGAACTCGGTGATGCCCTGGACGGTGCCGAGAATGGCCGCCTTGATCAGATCGAGCACCATCGCAGCTATTCTACAACGCTAGGCTGGCTAGGGAGAACGGCTTCCGCCGTGCTAGCGGCGCCCGATCAGGCAGCGGCCGTCACGCACAGTCAGCGTGACACTCGTCACGCGCTCATCGTTCCGGACGTGGCCGTTGAACGCGGCGATCTCCTTGCCGCCTTCATCTTTAGGATCGAGCACGCCGGCTAGTACTTGGAGACGTTCATCTCTCCGATCGTCCCGTCGACAAGGTAGACAATGCGTTCGCAGATGTTCGTCACGCGGTCGGCTATGCGCTCCAGGTTGTGGGCCACCCACGTGAGGTGCGTCGCGCGTTCGATCTTGCTCTTGTCCTCGGTCATCAACGCGAGCAACTCGCTGAGCACCTTGTCGTACAGATCATCGACGCGGTCGTCCTCATCGCTGATCTCACGCGCGCGTTTCGTGTCTCGGTCCTTGAACGCCTCTAGGCTCGCGAGCATCATACCTTTGGTGATCTCGGCCATGCGGCGGATGTCCGCGTACGACATGATCGGAGGTTCATCGGGCATCATCAACGCCACTCTGGCGATGCCCTCCGCGTGATCGCCCATGCGTTCCAGATCGACAACGATATGCAGCACCGACGCGATCGTCCGCAGATCACCCGCTAGGGGCTGTTGCGTCGCGATCAATTCCAAGCACGTCTCCTCGATCTCATAGCGCTTCTCATTGATCTGGACGTCATCCTCGATCACCTGCTTTGCGAGCGCCTCATCGCCCTCGCTCAGCGCGTCAACGCTCCGCTCCATGGCGACCTCTACCTGTAGGGCGAGGCTCAGCATCTCCTCTTGGATGTTCTCGAGCTGCTGATCGAAATGTGTTCGTGTCATAATCGTGATCCTAACCGAATCGGCCTGTGATGTAATCTTCGGTTCGCTTCTCCTTCGGATTAGTGAACACCCTTTGCGTAGGCCCGTACTCTACCAGACGGCCGGCTCCATCTTCGCCCGCCAGCATGAACGCGGTGAAATCGGAAACGCGAGCGGCTTGCTGCATGTTGTGCGTCACGATGATGATCGTGAGGTCTTTCACCAGGACTCGGATGAGGTCCTCGATCTTCAGCGTCGCGATCGGGTCCAGCGCTGAGCACGGTTCGTCCATGAGGATCACGTCCGGCCCGACGGCCAACGTCCTCGCGATACAGAGGCGCTGCTGCTGCCCACCCGAGAGCGCCAGTCCCGATTTCTGCAGATCGTCCCGCACTTCGTCGAACAGCGCGGCCTGCTTCAGCGAGCGCTCCACCAATTCATCCATGTCTCCGCTGTAGCCGTTGACGCGGGCGCCGAACGCCACGTTTTCATAGATCGTTTTGGGGAACGGGTTCGGCTTCTGGAACACCATGCCGACGCGTCTGCGAACCTCTACGGGATCGATGTCGGAAGCGTAGATGTCCTGTCCGTGGTAGGCCACCTCGCCTTCGAGCCGCACGCCTGGGATCAATTCGTTCATCCGGTCCAGACAGCGTAGTAGCGTACTCTTGCCGCAGCCTGAAGGCCCAATGAGAGCGGTCACGCGGTTGATCGGAAACTTGATGGTGATGTCGCCCAGCGCCTGTTTCGTTCCATACCAGAAGTCGACGTTCGTGAGCGCGAAGACCGGTTCCTTGAAGTCCATCGCCGGATCGTCGCTCACATTCAGTTCTCCCAATGTGCCCATCTTCTTCCCTAGCTCCGCCTCAGACTTCGGTTCTCTCGCTGGCGTTCCAAGCGTAATCTTCCCATAATTCCGTCTCTCGTTCTATCTAATACTCATCACGGCGGAAGCGCTCGCGGATCACCGCCGCGAGGAGGTTCATCGCCAGCACCGCGACCATCAGGACGATGATGGCGGCGGAAGCGTTCACTTGGAATCCCTGCTGGCTCGGCCGTATCGTCCAGTTGTAAATCTGGATCGGCACAGTCGTAAAGTCATCAAACAGGCTCGTGTTGTCCCAGGCGATGAACGTGAACGCGCCGAGCATAATCAGCGCGGCCGTCTCTCCGGCGGCTCGTGAAATCGCAAGGATGACGCCGGTGATGATGCCCGGCGCCGCTGCCGGCAGGACATGGTGCCGAACGGTTTGCCAGTGCGTCGCTCCTAGCGCGAGTGAGCCGTCGCGCAGGCTCTGCGGCACCTGCCGGATCGCTTCCTGCGCCGCGATCACGGTCATCGGGACGATCATCACCGCAAGCGTCAGCGCGCCTGCCAGGATCACCGGCCCCAGGCCCGCGAAGCGAACGAACATCGCCAACCCCAAGATGCCGTAGATGATGCTGGGCACACCCGCAAGGTTCGCCAGGTTGAGCTTCACGACCGTGACAGCCGGGTTCTTCGGCGCGAACTCCTCGATCCAGATCGCCGTGCCGATCGCCACAGGGAAGGCCAGCACAATCGTCGCCCCCAGCACCCACGCGGACCCTAAGATCGAGGATCGCAGCCCGGCGCGATCCGCGAACCTCGATGGAAAGCTCGTGAGGAAGTCCCAGCTTAGACGCGAGGCGCCGGTCGCGATCGTGTCGTAGGCCAAGTAAGCGAAGATCGCGACTCCAGCCAAGCTCGCAGCCAGCAGGAGCCAGCGAGACGCGCGGGAGATCGCTTGCCGGCGAGCCACTCGGCCCGTTGCCCACAGCCTGGCCGGCACAACGGCCACTACTCGTACACCTCGCGAAAGCGGTTCACCAAGAGATGGGAGCCGATGTTGAACAGCAAGGTAATCAGGAACAGCATCGCGCCCACAGCGAAGATCGATTGGTAGTTGATCGTCCCACGGGCAGTATCGCCAAGGCCGACCTGCAGCATGTAGCCCGTCATCGTTTGGATGCTCTCCAGTGGCGAGAACGTCAGTTGCGGTGTCGAGCCCGCGGCGATCGCGACGATCATGGTTTCTCCGACTGCTCGCGCGACCGCCAACAGGACTGCCGCCATGATGCCCGAAAGCGCTGCCGGCACCACCACGCGGGTGGCCACCTCCAGGCGCGTCGCGCCAAGGCCATACGCCGCTTCCCGCAGGTCGCGTGGCACGCTCGCCATCGCATCCTCGGAGATCGACGCGATCGTAGGCAGGACCATGACGGCCAGCATGATGCTTGCCGAGAGGCTGTTGAAGATGGGCAGGCCATCGCCAAAGATCGGCCTCAGCACCGACAGCGTGATCACGTTCACCGCGAAGTACGCGTAGACGACCGTGGGCACGCCGGCCAGCGACTCCAAGATCGGCTTCAGGAAGCGCCGGGTACGAGGCGCCGCGTATTCACTCAGATAGATCGCCGTCGCCAAACCGATGGGAAGCGCTAACGCGAGCGCCCAGAAGACGACATTCACGGTACCCGCCACGAGTTCCCAAATCCCGAACGATACGGGGTCGAATAGCGGTTGCCACTCCGTATCGAGGAAAAATTCTCGAAACGAGACCTCCTGGAAAAACGTCGCGCTCTCGCTGAACAGCACGAAGATGATCAGAGCCGTCGTAATCAAGGACACAGCCGCGCAAAGCAGGAGCGCCCCCATGATCAGGAACTCGCCGCCATGCTTGAGCCGCTGCTTCCTGAGCGCCTCGTGCACCGCGCCTGGGCCTGAACCATGTAGTGACTGCTGCACCTACTCGTCCTCGTGGATTTGGAGGAAGGGATCCAGCTTTGCGTACTGTTCGTCCAGCAAATCAGGCGGCATGGTGATGTAGCCCACCTCTGGGACCAGCAGGTTTTGCTCTGGCGTCAGCCGAATGTCCGAACTCTCCAGATAGAACAGCACCAGGTCCAGCACCTCAGGACGCTCGCGCAGGAAGTTCTCCCGGGTGTAGATGAAGAGCGGCCTGCTCAGCGGCGTATAGGAACCATCGAGCGCCGATTCAAAGGAAGGCGTGACACATTCACCGTCGCCATCGTCCACCGCGACCGGCGTCAGCCCTTCGCCCGCCACGCTGAAGAAAGCGAACCCGAAATAGCCAAGAGCGTCGCTGTCATTCTCAATGCCAAGGGCCAGTACGTTGTCATCCTCAGACGCCGTGCCGTCCCCCCGATGCGACGCCGTCTCGTCGACGCCGTCGATGATCGTCTCGACGAAGTAGTCGAACGTGCCAGAGTCGGTGCCTGGATAGTAGAAGATGATCGAATCGCTGGGCCACTCCGGCCGGATGTCGCTCCATCGCGATGCTCCTTCGTGGCGAAACGCCAGATGCAGCTCATCTACGGTCATGCAATCGACGAAGTCGTTTTTAGGATTCACCATCACCGTCAGTGCGTCGATCGCAATCTGGATTTCAAGGATGTCGTCGATGCCGCTGTCGGCGCAGTCCTCCACCTCAGCGTCCTTGATCGCTCTCGATGCTGCGCTGATCTGCGTGTCGCCTCGGCAGAACTTCTCGAAGCCCGCGCCCGTACCCGAGAAGCCCACGTTCACGCGCACGCCGTCGGTCGCCAGCATGAACTCCTCCGCGACGGCTTCCGTGATTGGAAACACCGTCGATGACCCATCGATGCGAACCGTGCTGCTGTCGTTCGAACATGCCGCGAGGGCCAGCGCTGCCAGAAGCAGCAGGGCCAGTAGTTGTCCACGAGTGCTCACACGCCACCCTGCCGGCTTTGGCGTCTCAGACTGCTTCGGGAGAGCGGAGACTGCTATCGGTTCGTCCTCGACGACGAGAGTCGCCTTGCTCTAGCGCTTGCATCTTTCACGACCAGTATAGTTGCCGCGCGCAACGGCATACCAACCTTGGCAGCACAGCGTCATGCCGTACCATGTGCTTATGTCTGAAGCCAACGTTACAGAGCAGCGCCAGGCAGAGCGGCGCCAGCGGGCCGCGCAAGCGGCCGAAGAGGCGGCCGAATGGCGCAAGGCCGTCGATGAGTATGAGGCGTGCCTCTCGATCGTCGGCCAGTCGCCCGGCGGCGCCGGCCAGGACGAGGTCGCCCTCCTCACTGGACTGGGCCGCTGCTATTGGAACCTGGCAGAGGCGCGCACGGCCTGGCGCACGTTGAGGCGGGCAATCTCGCTCGCCAAGGAGCGCGGCGACGGCGTTGCCCAGGCGCGGGCGACAGTCGAGATCCTCCATATCTGGGGGCCGCCGGAACGCCACAAGATGATGGCCGAAGAAGCGCTGGCCGCGCTCGGCGATGGCGACGCCTACCTCAAAGCTCGCCTGCTCCTGGACCTGGGACAGCCCCAGTACAACGATCACTCGCGCTACGAAAAGGCGCTGGCGATCGCGGAGGAGCACGGCTTCGAGGACATCCTCGCGTCGCGTATCCAGCAGGAGGCGTGGACGCTCTTCGAGCAAGGCGACATCGAGGAGAGCCTGCGGCTCTTCGACGAAGCGCACCTTGCCTATGCCGGCCAGAAGGTCCACCACGTAGCGTCCGGCATGCTGCGCGGCGCGGGCTTCAACATGCTGGAGATCGGCCGCCTGGACGAAGGCTATCGGCTCGCCGAGCGTTCATACGAGTACGCGGCGAACGTCAACCTGCTCTTTAACGCGCAGCTCGCGCTGATGGACATGATCGGCGTCGCATTCGTCCGAGGCGAGTTCGAGCGCTGTGAGGAGCTGCTCGCATCGTCGCCCGGCGACTCCGACTTCCGCGCCGACTGTTACCGCATGTGGATTGCGGAGGCTCGCGGCGACGTCGATACCGCACTCCGCCTGATGGTCGACCCAGAGCGCGGCGGCAAGGCCCCAACGGCCGTCGGGCAGATTCACGCATCGTCTGCCGGCGTCCTCTACAACGCCGGCAAACACGACGCCGCACAACAGGCCCTCGACGCCTGGAAGGACATCGACCGTGGCGTGACACCCCATATTGGATGGAGGCGCCCGCCGCCCTTGAATGCATCCTTGCGTTGGGCGACGAAGATCTTCTCCGGCGGATCTACAACGCGTTCGAGCGCCGCGACAAGGGGGTCAGATCGCCCGCGCGCTACTCCACGCTCCAGGGTAGAGCCATCGCCCCGCTCCGCGCCGGCGTCTGCTTGAGGCTCGGCTTGGCCGGCGAGGCTGAGCGCCACTACAGGGAAGGCCTGGCCTGGTGCGAGCAGGAGCGATGCAGCGCCGACGCGGAACGCTGCCGCGCCGGGCTCGCGCAGACCGAGGCCGCCGGCACACAGCGACCTTCGTAAGCAAGCCAGCGGTCTAACCGCCTGAGGCGTAGCGCTCACCGTGAAGGAGCCTAGCAATCAGTGTTTTGAGGAGAGCCGGGTAGGCACAAACCATGGCGATGGCTTTAGCCGCTCAGATGGCGCAGCCCACGATCCAAACAGGACTTTCCTCAGACCCTCCATGATTGAAGTGCAACTAGGCAACTTATGAAGAGGACTGCTCACGACCAGGTGCACGGGTTAGACGAGCTGGCGTCTAGGTTCGTAGGTTCCAAGCGGGAAGCCTTGTGCGTCGAATTCAGATGTGGCACGGTGCCTGCCTAATGAACCGCATCTAAGTAAAGCTGCTTTGACAGAAGTGCCACCGCTTGTTGAGATCATTGATATAGTTCATGATATTTGGTATGTTCATTGTGTAATGAACATACCGAAAAAGGAAACTACTTTACCCATGTATTCCCCTCCATCAGTCAGGCGTTCACGCTTTCTACTCTGTTCACTGCGCTATGGACTCTGCTAAGATACTGAACATCCAAGACGAGAGATCCGTCATAGAGGCATTGGCGGACGACTTCCAGGGACGCCTGAGCGAGCTGGTGCCAGACCTCACTATCCTGAGGCTCCAAAGCGGCAGCGACCTTCCTTCCAGTCGCACGCAGGTGGACTTCCTGGCGGACGTCACTTTCGGAGGACGCGTCAATACTCTAGTAGTCGAAGTAAAGAGTTCCGATCGTCCAGAAAACGCTCTGCTCGCGGCTCATCAGCTCAAGATGATCGCGAAAGAGTACCCGGACAGTTATTCGATCTTTGTGGCACCTTACATAGGAGCAAGGGCTCGCGACATCCTGATGGAGCAAGGCATCGGTTTTCTAGACTTGGTAGGAAATGCCTTCCTACGCTTCGGAGGGATCTACGTGGACAAGACATCTACGGCGAAACGTCCACCGACGCAACACTCTCGTACGAGGATCTTCTCTCGGAAGTCATCCAGAATCACACGAGTTCTCTTAGCGGACAAAGATCGCTTATGGAGACTTCGTGAGCTTGCAGGAGAAGCCAAAGTTAGTCTTGGCCTGACCCAGCGTGTGGTTAAAAGGCTCACAGAGGACGCGTATTTGGAGAAGACGCCTGACAAGAAGATGCGGCTTCGTGCGCCAGGGCCTCTTCTTGACGCTTGGCGTGAGGAGTACAAGGGGCACAAGGATTCACAGGCAGGATTCCACATTTCACCTAGTGCTGGCCCCGAGAGCATCATGCGCAGGATCGCAGAAACCTGTCACTCCACGAATCTAGACTGCACGTTTACGATGTTCGCGGCGGCTGGGCTGGTGGCGCCATTCGTGCGCTCCGACGAAGTGCATGTCTACGTCCAGGGAGATCGGACAACACTCAGTGACGCTCTTGATGCCCGTGAGGTGGAGTTTGGTGGCAACCTGTTCCTCCTCCAGGCATACGATGAAGGAGTATTCTATGGGAGAAGATCGCAGAACAGTCTAACCGTCGTTAGCGATCTCCAGGTCTATCTTGACCTTTACGGCTACGCGAAACGTGGACGCGAGCAGGCAGAGTATCTTAGGGAACACAGGATCAAGTTTTGAAGGAAGGCGACCAGGCACGAACTCAAGCTGACTTCTCGGAAGCGGTCCTGGCTAGGTCGAAGGGTGTCATGGTGGAGCTCTGGCTTGTTCTAGGCGTCTATCGAGAGTCGATGACGCTGATTGGTGGGTGGGCTCCGTATTTCATCGTCGAGAAGTTCGGACGAAAGGAGGATGACTTCCGTCACATCGGTTCCATCGATATCGACGTCGCGCTCGACCCCGAGAAGATAGATTCCGAAGCGTACGAATCAATTGCCAAACTCCTCTCTCAGAGAGGCTATAAGCCAAGGGCAGACAAGCTCGGCGACCCGATCCCCTTCTCTTTTGAGAGAGACGTTCTGGAAGACTTTCCGCCCATCCAGATCGACTTCCTCGGGCCGGAGTACGGAGGATCGGGAAAGAGCCACCGTTTCCAGAAGGTTCAAGAAGACTTCAAGGTGAGAAAGGCTCGAGGTGCAGATGTCGTGCTCACGAGCCGCTTCACCCAGAGCATCGAAACGATTCTGCCAAACGGAGCTTCGGAAATAGCTGAAATCTACATAGCAGATGCGGTCGGGTCGATCACGACAAAGGCGATGGCACTTGGCGACCGTTACAAAGAGAAGGACGCGTATGACATTTTCGCTGTCGTCGCCCACGGTGATGAGAGTCCGCGTCATGTAGCGCAGCGCTTCAAGCCACTGCTCTCAAACGGCGTAGTCCAAGAGGCTATCGAGATCATTGCAGAAAGATTTAGGTCTGAGTCAGCAAGCGGCCCTTTCTGGGTTGCAGATTTCCTTGGTCTGGAGGGTGTTGGGCGCGAACGAATTCAGGCCGAAGCGTTTGCCGAGGTGTCCCGCTTCTTGGAAGAGATCCAGATTCTTGGATCCCAATAGTCCGCGAGTGCGCTCTCGCACCTACTCCGCTTCACTGGCCGTTCATCAACGATCGTCCAATGCTCCCTGTCCGAGGTGAGTCCCATGGGCACGATCGCTATGCCCTTACTCCCCGTCCAGAGGTAGCCCTCCCGTCTTGACCGCCTGCTATCATGCCTGGAATCATCCAGGAGGTAGCCATGTCACTGGCAGATCGCAAGATTCCCACGCCGGAGGAGTTCCGGGAGTATCAGGAGCGCTTCAGCAACTGGGGACGCTGGGGAGATGACGACCAACTAGGCACCCTGAACCACATCACCGCGGAGACCCGTCGCAACGCCGCCGCGCTGGTTCAAGCTGGGCGTTCTGTTTCCTGCGCTCGCCCGCTCGCCACGGAGCGGGTGCTCTCGGGCCCGCGCAACGGAGCACCTGCCGACCACAAGATGAACATCGGTGGCATGGCCTGCAGCGATTACATCGGCGTCAACTACCACGGCTTCGCCAACACCCACATCGACGCGCTCTGCCACATCTTCACGGCCGATGGGAAGCTCTACAACGGCCGCCCTATATCAGATGTCACTGAGGAGGGCGCGAAGAACAATTCGGTCGACTTTTGGCGTGACGGTATCGTGACCCGTGGCGTCCTCTACGACG
>JADFRJ010000244.1 GCA_022561355.1 Chloroflexota bacterium
CTCGGCCACGTGGGCCAGATCGACAGTCAGTCCGGTATCTACTTTCATGGTGCCTCCTCAGATAGGAATCGAGTCTAGCTTCACCAGCAGGGGAAGCATACGGAGGATGGGCGCACGAGGCAAGGAAGTCTCATTGGGTCAGACCGTTCACTTTACTCAGGTGTGACACGGAAGGCTGCCGGCCAAGATAGCATGGTCGAGCATGCTAGACTTTGGGCCAGGCCGGAACCATTTGAGCACTATGTACGTCCTAGAGGTGGCAGACTAAGTGGAGGTGCGGCTATGGTGAAACGACATCGAACGCTGGCGACTGGCGGCGCTGCCGGGCTAATTCTGTTTGCCGTCTCCTTGTTCGCCGTCTTCGGGCCGGCAAGCCCGGCCCAAGCCCAGATCGACCTCTCCGGTGAATGGAACTTCGATGTCTTCGGCTTTGGCCCTGAGGCCGTTCTGTGCGCCACGACGATCGAACAGACCGGCGTCACACTCACGATCGACACGAACTGCACGGACTTCGGGTTCGGCAGCTTCGAGGGCGAGATCGACGTAGAGACCGGCGAGTTCACAGCGAGCGGCAACATCGGCGGCATTCCCATCGAGTTGGCGGGAACGGCCTCCCAGGATGGCGAGACGATCGAAGGCACGTGGGTCGCGACTTCGTTCGGGTTCTCGGGGACGCTCTCGGCGGTCAGGAAGCAGGGAGACCTCCCCACACCAACGCCGCTGCCGACGTTGCCGGCCCCAGTCGACGCCAGCGGTACGTGGCGCATCGCCTTCACCGGCGTCTTCAGCGGCTCCTGCGACGCGGTGATCGAACAGAATGGCGAGGAGCTGATCGTGATCGCATCGTGCTCGATCCTAGGCACGCTGGGGTTTGAGGGAACAATCGATCCTGTAACGGGCGTGTTCCGCCTGAGCGGTTTTGTTTCGCTTGAGGGACAGGTCCTCGCGGGTGGCGATTCGTTCACCGGCGTATGGAGCGCCTTCGGCTTCTCGGGCTCGGTCACTGCCGAGCGCGTCGACGATATCGAGCTGGCCGACGTCAGCGGCGATTGGGGGATGGTACTGTTCGGCGAGGTGTCTGACACATGCACGCTCGATATCGAACAGGGCCTTATTGCGACATCCGCCGTGCTGGACTGCGAAGAGCTGGGCGAGGGTACACTCGAAGGCGCCTTCGATCCGTTCAACGACGTCATCTGGCTAATTGGGACGTTAGGAGACGTCGAGGTTGCCCTCAGCGGGCAACTCAGCGCCGATGGCACCTACATATTCGGCTACGATGTCGGCGGCGGTCCCGTTGTCATCGCCGGCCACGCTGCCCCAGCAAGAGCGTTTATCGCGGTCCCAGCGGAAGCATTTGGGCGCGGCATCGTGATCGTCGGCTGCCAACTAAAGGACGCGCCAGCAATCTTCTGCTCGCAACGCGAAGAGGTCACGGTTGACCTTGCCGTCCCTGTGGCCCCAGCAGGTGGCTACACAGGCATCGAAGCGACGCTGAGCTGGTCGGGGCCACTGGCGTTCGGAGAGGCGACGCCATCCGGACAATGCGACACCGCCGCCACAGTTGGGTCCGAACTGAGCGTCTCGCTGACGTGCTCCTTCGCGGAACGGAACGAATTCGCCGGCGACCTTTTCTCCATCACGCTGACCTGCGAGGAACGGTACAACGACGCCCTTGAGATCGATAGTGCTCGCTTCACGGGGGCCGACCCTGACCTGGGTCCGCCCACGCTGATCAATTCGACCATCTCCTGCTTCGGACCCGTGCCGGACCGTCCGCAGCTCGGCGACGTGGACTGCTCGTTCGAAGTGAACAGCATCGACGCGGCGCTCGTGCTCCAATACGACGCCGGGCTGCTTGAGAGGCTCGATTGTCAGTTTGCGGCGGACGTCAATTTCGACGGCAGCATTAACAGCATCGACGCCGCGCTGATTCTGCAAGACGTCGCGGGGCTGCTCTAGGGCGCGCGGATGCAGAGGCCGCTCGTTTTGCTCGCGATCATCGTGGCGCTGGCCGTGGGCGCGGCCGCGCAGCCTGCGGCCGCGCAAGAAACGAGTGGCGTCGTCGCCATCGATTGCGATGGCATGACTGAAGGAATCCAAGAGACCTGCGTCTACGACACGGGAGAGACGTTTCTCGTCCAAGTCCACATCACCGAGGTGCCGCCAGACGGCTATAACGGGTTCGAGTTGCGTGTCTCCTGGACGGTCCCACAGCTCGCCTACCGGCCCGCAGAGGAATTCGAGGAAGAGTTCCTAGAAGAGGGGTGCGCCACAGTGGGAAGGTCCAACGCATGGGAGTGGACTGCCGGATCATGGCCCCAAGTGGCCTTCATATGCCTCAACCTTCCCGGATCGGACGTTCGCCTCTCTGAAGGCGTACCCATCGAGCTTGAGGTCACCTGCTGGGCGGAAGGGACCGGCACGCTCAGTTTTACAGAGAATCCAGCGTCTCTGTGGATACGGGGCATTGATACGGTTGACAAGTCTATACCGCGGAGAAGCGACGCGTCGGTGACATGCCGCCCCAAGAGCGGCCAGCTTGGCGACATCGACTGCAGTGGTGCTGTCGACAGCGTCGATGCGGCGCTGCTGTTGCAATTTCATGCCGGACTTCTGGAGCCGCTCGGCTGTGACTATCAGGGCGACATGACTCAGGACGGCCGGCTCGACAGCCGAGACGCACTGCTAGTCCTGCAAGTCGACGCGGGTCTGCTCTAAGGCACATCGATGCTAAGACCACTCATACTGCTCGCGATCATCGTGGCGCTGGCCGCTGGCGCGGGCTCGCAGCCCGCGACCGCGCAGGAGGAGAACGACGACATCGCGGGCTATTGGTTGGTTTGGATCTTCAACTCACAGAGCCCTTGCCTGCTGTTCTTGGAACGAGACGGCACAGACCTGACCGGCGGATGGGCATGTGGCGACACGGGGAATGGCCCGCTAGATGGTACTACGGATGGCAGCGAGTTTAGCTTCAGCGTAGCGACTCAGCTAACGGGGAATTTCCGCCTCGCTGTCGATGGCGTTCTCTCCGAAAACGGAAGGCATCTCGAGGGATCCTGGATGTTCGACACCGACTTGGACAAACACCCTCCAGTTACGGGCGAAATCGGTGAGACCATTAGATCGGGGCCGAGGTGGGCCGACATGAACTGCGACCGTGCGGTGAACAGCCTTGATGCTTACTACCTCCTCACAAGTGAGAGCGAACAGTGCCTGCATCAGATAAGCGAGGTTCTCACCGTGCGTATCGACAACTGGTGGACCCAAGGTGCCGACGTCAATCTCGACGGCCATCGCGATAGCCGAGACGCGCTGCTGATCCTGCAGCTCGAAGCCGGGCTGATCGAACGACTGCCAGTTCTGTAACAGTAGCCTACTCCTCCTCCGTGCTAGACTGTCGCTGCTTTCGCGATACCGAGTCACGGAAAGCTGTCCTGAGCGAAGCCGAAGGAGGAACCGCCTATGCGCCTCTCGACACGACTGCGCCAGATGCTGGACGAACCGGACA
>JADFRJ010000039.1 GCA_022561355.1 Chloroflexota bacterium
GGAAGGCAGGAGCTCTACCGCTGAGCTACCCACGCGCGCGCGCCAAGTATAGCAAGAAGGTCCGCCAGCCGTCAGCCGAGGCGTTCCAGTAGGCCATCAACTGGCCTCCAGCGGGCCAAGGCGACGCCTGCCCGCAGCCTGGTGGACTGAGCAGCGAGCTACGGAAGCGCATACGCGCTGGTGTGGGCGGGAATGTGGGTGAGATGCTATGGACCTGAGCGCCGTGGCACCCTAGCTGGTAAGGCGAGGAAAACGCATCCGGCTATCGATTAGAAGATCGGACGGCTTCTCCAACGCCGCCGACGGCGAGGCTGCCCAACAGGCCAGCGTCGTGCTATAGGAAGAGAGCCGCGTCGCGTGACGCGTAGCGAATGTTACCATCCTTCCCTTCCAATCAGGCCACCTGCGGCAGCAGGGTGATCAGAGCGACCCCCTTCGGCGAGCAGCCCATGAGGGCTGCCAAGCAGCCGCTCCGGCTGTGGCGAAGTCATTCCTTCGACGTAGTCCAATCAGCCCAGACAAATCGTGCATGCCCTAGTTCCGCTCATTACCGCTTCAGTTCATAATCGGTCTGTCGCAACATGAATAGGAAAGCCAGACGCGTTCCATCGGCGACTTCGTGTACACTTCCCTCCACGGAACGGCCTGGGACGCAGGCTAGCTGGAATCAGGCGAGCGGGTGCCGGCCAATTCCAGACGCTTTGGAGTTGCGCGAAGGGCTGGACAGGAAGTCTAATCAACGGAGCGGGCCGGGCGTGGTACCTGTAAGGAGAGGACGATGGCTCAAGAGAATCGAACCAGACCGAACAACAGACGTTGGAGAGCTGTGGTGATCGATCGTGCGGCCGGGGAGCGCTTCTACTCACTGCTGCGGCCGCCCTCCTCCATCTATGTGCTGCTTGAGGGCCAAGTAAGCGTCTCGCGCCTCACTCGCGAAGGGAGGCACCTCGTAACGGAGGTCTTGGACCCTGGCTCCGTGTATGGTGATCTCTCATTCGCCGCGGCTGGCGGCAACAATGAATCCGCCGAGGCGCTCACCAGCTGCCGCGCGCTGGCGGTGGACTCGCTGCGCGCCAGGGCCCTGATCGCGTCCGATTCGGAGCTGGCCGTACGATTCATGGGCGCGGTGGTTCAACGGCTGAGCGTGGCGTGCGACCGGATCGAGGAGTTCGCTTTCCGGCCAGCAGAGAAGAGAATCGCTTCCGCGGTGCTGCAGATTGCCGGCCGCGGCGGCAGGACAGCGCCGGTGAGCCATCAGTTCCTCGCGGATATGACTGGCACCTATCGTGAGACGGCCACTCGGGTGTTGGACGACCTCCAAAAGAAGAACCTGCTGGAGCTTGGCCGCTGTGCCATTAAGATCAGGGATTCGGAAGCGTTGACCGCTGTGGCGAGCGGATGAATGACGGGACGAAGGAGCGCTACGAGGGGCTGACTCGACCCACACCGGCACGCATATCTGCCACAGGCGTAGCCGCTTCCCGGTCCGAGTAATGGGTGGGCAGAGTCTAGCCAGCCTTGGAGACTCTCTGCGCCACCCTAGGCACCACGACGCTCGATCGTCGATCGACTAACTACTCCCTTGGCCATGGAGAAGAGACCGGACTATTGTGCCTTCCGGAAGATGCACGGCGTCCACGGCTCACCGAAACTTGACTTGAGACGCGAACCAAAGCTCCGGCCAGCTCTTACGGAATGGGCTGACGCGAGCCCGGCTTATGCAATCGTGCCAAGGGAGCCGTACACCATGATTCGCCATCTAGTCCTACTCGCCGCGTTCTCTGTCCTGATGGCACGTAGGCGCGCGGAGGAGGCGCTGCAGGAGAGCGAGAGCCGTCTTCGCGGACTGGTGGAGTCCGCGCCTATGGCCATCGTAGCAATCGATGGCGAAGACCGAATCACTCTCGCCAGCGCGGAGACGGAGGTACTGTTCGGTTACCTGCGCGATGAACTCATCGGACAGCCCGTCGAGATGTTGCTACCGGAGGGGTTGCGCGAGGGCCATGTCCGGCAGCGGATAGCCTACCACTCGGATCCAGAGGCCAGGGCGATGGGCTGCGGCCGCGACCTTCTGGGCCGGCGCAAGGACGGCACCGCCTTTCCTATCGAGATCAGTCTGAGTTCCGTCAACATGACGGGCGGCGCCTTAAGCATCGCCTTCATCGCCGACATCACCGAACGCAAGCGAATGGAAGAGGAGTTGCGGGAACAGGCACGGCGTGATTCTCTCACCGGCGTGTTGAATCACGGGGCGATCATCGATGAGCTTAGGAGGGCGATCGCTGCCGCGGACGACGACGCCCCGTGCGCCGTTGCCATGGCCGATGTGGACAGCCTGAAAGCGGTCAACGACACGTATGGACACCAGATAGGTGACGCTGTCATCATCAAGGTTGCCGGCGCACTATCGAAACGTGGTGCTGTCGTCGGCAGATATGGCGGGGACGAGTTCCTGGCGGTGCTGCCGTCCGCGGGCCGCGTCGAAGCAGAGCGGTATTGCAGCGAAGTAGCTGCCGCTCTGGCGGACGCCAGCGTGACGGAGTCCGAAACTGGCGCGAGCGTTCCCGTCGCCGCGAGCATCGGATTGGCGGTCTATCCGGAGGACGGGGTCACGATCGACGAGATCGTCGACCTGTCAGACAACGCCATGTACGCTTCTCGCCGCCAACGGCCCGTAGGCACGGGTGAGCTGAGCCCGGCACGCACGCTGGGCGGCGAACGCGCCGCGGCGATGGTGGGCCAGATCGTACCACTCCTCACGGGGAGCGGCACGATCGAGGACAAGCTCCGCCTGGTCGCGCACCGGTTGTCGGTGGGCGCCGGGTACGACGCCGTGAACGTAGATGTGTTTGCCCAGGCTTCCGGCCTGCCCAGCGCCCGCAACTCCTTCTCCCGCGTGCCCGATGAGGTCGTGGACGCCTGGCAAGCGGAACGGCGGCGAATGGAAGACGAGCCGATCCTGCAGCACGTTAAGTCCACAAAGCGCGCGTTGATCGTTGAGGACCCCCAGCACGAAGAGCGCCTCACAGAAGCGCAACGCGCGGTGATGAAAGCCGCGGAGCTTCAGTCGGCGGTCGTGGTACCCCTGTTCTGGGAGGACGACATGATGGGCGTGCTGTCGGTTGCCAGTAAGCGAAGGAACGCCTTTGGCGCGGGGGACGTCGAATTTCTGACGGCCATCGCCACGCAGATCACATCCGTCGTGCGCATGGCGACGCTCCTTGACGAACTCCAATCGGCATCTGCTCATCTCTCGCAGGCGCGGGAGGACGCGGTGCTGCTACTGGCGGCATCGGCCGAGGCCCACGACTCGACGACAGGCCAGCACCTGCGGGGCGTGCGAGGTCTCACGGAAGCGCTGGCGCGGGAACTTTCGTACGACGAGGAGAGCGCACGGGAGCTGGGAATGGCCGCGGTGCTCCACGACATCGGCAAGATCCGGGTACAGGAATCCATTCTCGCCAACACCGGTCCGCTTGACGGCGCTGAGTTGGATTCGATGCGGAAGCATACCGTCTGGGGGGCCGAGTTCCTCGCCGGCCACCCAGGCTACGAGCTGGCCGCCACCGTTGCGCGCTCCCACCACGAGCGCTGGGACGGCATCGGCTACCCCGATGGCCTTGCCGGTAAAGCCATCCCCGCTGCTGCCACCATCGTCGCCGTCGCCGACGCGTTCGACGCGATCACGAGCGACCGCCCGTACCGTGCCAGCCACTCTGTTGACTACGCCCTGCGTGAGGTCGAGGCGGGCTCCGGCACCCAGTTCAGCCCGAGCGTCGTTGAGGCCCTCGTACGGTTAGAACAGCGGGGAGATCTATCGCTTCCGGCTGAGAAGGCGCCAGCCAGCGAGACCGCCGCCCAGCAGGCTGCTTAGGTTTCGCCCCATGCCGGCAGGCCTGGTGGGCTGGGCGGCGAAGGCGCACAACCGCCGGTGCGGGCGTGTTCTGGATGAGCAGCTAGGCGTGGCGGAAATCTAGAGGCCGCCGTTGCCGGTAGTGGGTCAGGTTACCCAATCTTTATGTTCGAACAGTCCTAGGATGCCACAAGATGGTTGAAGGTTATTAGATGGCAGAACCCAGGAAGACCACCATCATCCCAGAGCCGAAAGGGGGAACACGAACCGTTTTTGTCCAGAAGAGGGAGGGTCCTCTCTTTACGGGTAATGACTCATCAGGTCCTAATGTCGTCTGCGGCTCCTGTGATGCCGTGCTCATTGAGAACGCGGCCAACCCCAAGGTTGCTAACATCGTCTTCAAGTGCCCGTCCTGCGGGAGCTTCGGCGAAGTCCTCTCAGACTAACCCACGACCTGGTTACCGGCCCAGTAGAATTACGGGGAACTGGACGTGGCGCCGCAGTCTATGGTAGGTGTAGGCAGGACGGTTCCAGGTTCTCGTTGGCGGGAAAGGCAGGGATGCCAAGGTGGCAAGGCGGAAGAAGCCAGGAGTGACCAAATCTGATTCCAGGAGGCGCTGGGCGGGCGATTGAGCGCCGGAGGCGGCATCCAAGCGCATTTGTAGCCGCGGTCACGGGCTGTTGTCTCGGGTTTAGTTTATCCTGCGCATCGACAGGACGGTTCCAGGTTCTCGTTCGCGGAGAAAGGCAGGGATGCCAAAGTGGGAGACGGGAAGACGCCAGAGGCGACCAGATCCGAATCCGGAGAGCGCCGGGCGGGCAATGGAGCGCCGGACGTGGCAGCCAGACACAGCATAGCGCCGGCCATCAGCACGGAAGCACTCAGCGCGTGCGTGGAAGCCGCGCCGCTGGCGATGCTGATCATCGATCGGGGTGGCGGCATCGTCTTGGTGAATGCACGGGCTGAGCAGATGTTCGGCTACGGGCGAGAGGAACTGATCGGACAGTCCATCGAGGTCCTGGTGCCCGCAGCGTTGCGGGACACCCACGTCAAGCATCGTGCGGGGTACTCAGCTGATCCCCCAGTCAGGCCCATGGGCAGCGGTCGAGCGCTCGCCGCGCGGCGTAAGGACGGCTCGGAGTTCGTAGCGGAGATTGGCCTGGGGTTCGCCCGTTTTGACGGCGAGGCCATCGCGTTCGCCACGGTCATCGACATCACCGAGCGCAAGCAGACGGAAGATACGCTACGCGAGAGCGAACAACGCTTCCGCTCTCTGTATGAGCTAGCGAGCGACGCATTTCTCAATGTCCTCCCGGATGGAGAAATCATCGATGCGAATAACGCGGCAGCCAAGCTGCTTGGATACACGGCCGGGGAACTCAGGGGACTAACAGGAGCTGACATCATCGCGCCTGAGGTCTTTGAGGAGACGGAGCAGGCCTGGAGAGAGCAGCTAGCGCAGCGGGGCCAGTTCTTGGTCGACACGCTCTGGGTGCGCAAGGACGGGTCGCGAGTCCCTGTAGCCGTAAGCGGCAAGCGGGACCAGCAGCAGCTTCAGCTCATCGGGCGGGACATCACCGAACGCAAGGAGGCGGAGGAGACGCTAGCGGTTCGGGGCCGGCAGCAGGCCGCCGTTGCCCAGTTGGGGCTGCACGCTCTTATGGGCATCCCGCTCGACACGCTGATGGACGAGGCTGTCGCGACCCTGGCAGACGTCCTCGGTGTTGAGTACGCGAAGGTTCTGGAGCTGCAGGAAGGGGGCGGCACGCTACTGCTGCGCGCCGGCGTGGGCTGGAACGAGGGGCTCGTTGGCTCCGCGACTGTGGAGTCCGAGAGGGCTTCCCAAGCCGGCTACACGCTGATGTCAGAGCAGCCCGTTGTGGTCGAGAACACCGCGGAGGAGACGAGGTTCACGGCGCCGCCGCTGCTGGCGCAACACGGCGTTGTAGCCGGAATGAGCGTGGTCATCTACTGTCAGGGACAGCCCTGGGGCGTACTCGGCTCGCATACCCGCAGGTCAAGGCCGTTCAGCGACGATGACGTGAGCTTCCTGCAGGCTGTCGCTAACCTTCTCGGCGCGGAACTCCAGCGCAAGCAGGCGGAGGAGGCGCTCCAGCACGCCCGGGAAGAACTAGAAGGCAGGGCCGAGCGGAGGCTGGAGCAAGGCGAGAGCTACGGACTGACCTTCCGCGAATGGACCGTGCTGTATCTGGTGGCGGAAGGAAAGGCCGACAAGGAGATCGCCGCCGTGCTCGGCATCAGGCCCCTCACCGTGAGTAAGCATGTGAGCAACATCCTGGGGAAGATGGACGCGCACTCTCGTACGGAGGCGGGAACACGCGCTGTGCGAGAGGGGTTGCTCGGCTAGCTACCTGGAGCCCGGCGAAATCGGAGGGGGCGCCGCTTCCCGCACGGCGGCGGCCGCATTCGCCGACGCGGCTGCCTTTTGGAGCGCCGCGATCGTTGGCTTCAAGAGGGGGCCGCAGAGGTGCTCTTCGAGCTGTCGGGCCGCCTCTTCAACCTGGTTCATCTGAAGCCCGCTCAGAAGACCTCGCAGCAGCGCGGTGTAGCCAGGCAGCGGGATCGTCGATGCCACGTCCACGATGCGGCCATCCGGCAGACTGACGGTGAGTTCGATGGTTAGGATCCGGGCTTGCTCATCCGAAGCGCCGCTGGGCAGACGCGCAGTACCGACGGCTACATAGGGTAGCTGTGCACAGGGCGGCTGTCGCCCACTCTGGTTTGCCATAAGACACCGCCTTCATCTCGGAGCACTGGGTTCCCAATCCTGCCGTTGAATCTTCCCGTTTGCCCGCGGCAGGACCGGCCTCGCCGATACGACGCTCCTCCTAGTCATGATTTCACGGCAGGCCGTATCTAACAACCCCAGGATTGGGTACTATTCCGTACTGAGTCCTCGGTACGGCTGCATGTGAACAGCTACGGTGTAGCCGTCAGCCGGGCATCTCTTCCGTGGGCCTGCGTGCAGAGAGCGAAGGTCCTTGCCGTGGTTACGGCCGGGGCGATGCCCCTCGGCGGAATCCCGAACTGAGAAGCCCGGGTAGCACAAGGGGGCGTCCCGGCCACTAACCATTCTGATACCCTAGCTTGTCGCCGTATATGAGGATTTCTACCTGTTTCGCCGGTGGAGCGTCCGTCATCGCTCCGCTAGAGCACCTACCACTCCCGCCTCTGGGCCGTTCGGGTTACCCAGAATTGACGGGGCTGGCTAGTAGCGGCCGGCCGGAACCCGCCACGCGTGGGCCCGGAGCGCCGATGGCGCTGCGTGAGGAATCCCTTCAGCTTCGCCACGTCGTAGTGGGCGATGGACACGCCCACGTTTGTACATCGGAGGTTGCGATCAGCAGCCAGCATGCACTCCTGTTTCCAGTCGCGGGCGGGTGCGGCGCGGGCCCCGCTACGCTGCTTCTGGCAGGCGCAACTGGAAGGCCTTGAGAACGGCAGAAACGCGGTCACTGACCTCAAGCTTGCGATAGATGTGGCGCAGGTGGGTTTTCACGGTGCCAACGCTCACGCCCAACCGGGCAGCGATCTCACTATTGCGGAGGCCCTGCGCCAGGGAATGGAGCACTTCCCGCTCGCGAGGGCTGAGAGCGCGCAGTACGGCCGGGTCCACCGGCCGCGGCGCTTCACGCGCGCCGCGGCCGGCGTTGTCCGCCAGGCACTCGAAGATCATGCCGGCCAGGCGGCGATCGAACGCCGCGCCCCCGGCCATCACGTCGCCAACGGCGTCCAGCAGCGTACGCTTGGACAGGTCTCTCAACAGGACACCTCTGGCCCCTGCGCGCAGTGACTGCAGGAATTCCTCCGGCGTGTCGCTACTCACTAGGACGATGGCTCTAACGAGTGTGGAGGCATGGACGATCCGTCTCAGGGCGGCAAGAACCGACCAGGCGTATGGTCCATCGCCGTAGGCTCCCAATCCGAGGACGGCAATGTCCGGTGACAGGTTCACACAGGCCCTGGCGAGATCCTGAGGCAGCGCAATCTCACCAACGACTCTGAATTCGCGCTCGCCCGCAAACATCTCGCGGATGCGCCGCCGCAGGTACTCGCTTCTGTCGGCGATGAGTACCCTCATGGGAGCAGGGCTCGTGGACGGATCAAAGCCGATAGCGCTGCGTTCCCGTGGCGCAGGCCCGGCTGGCGCCTTCGTTCCCATTGGGCTGGGTTCGTTCTTCTCAACGGTGCATTCCTTCATGGGCGTCACGCTAAATTGTCGCTAGGACGCCCTCGCGGCTCCGAACTGGAGCCGCTGACGGAGCGTCGACTGGAATGTCACTTGTGGCTCGTTGCAGCGCCCGCCTGAGCGCGGCGCCAAGCGCAGCGGTGAAGGGCGCGCTATAGCGGACCTCCAGTTCCAAGAGCGCCTCGCTGGCGCTGTTCAGGCACGCGCCGACTAGGGTCTCTCGGAGCAGGCGCGCGAGACCGGGTAACTGGAGATTGCTGCTGACCGCGAGAATCCGGCGAGTAGGCAGCTCGATCTCTAATTCGACGGCGAGCGTCTGGTCGCCCGCAACACATGGCTGTGGCAGACGCGCCAGACCGACGAAGATGACGGTAGATATTGCTGTGTGTCCCATGGCAACCTCCTAGGTTGGTGCCAGGGGTCACGAGGGTCAACCCGAATTGGAGTGACCGGAAGCCGTGCCCGAGGTACGTGTTGGGCGTTCAGACTGTGCAGACAAACTCTACGGCCACGCGGCATCGCGCGGTATAGGGGAACTCCCTAGTTTCCAGCGGGTCAGGCGGTGCGCTCTGGATGGGCGAGCCACCGCACCTAGAATCGACACCGCCGCCACGCACAATCTATCTTCCGGTAGATATTCGGCGTCGCCTTGCCACCGATGCTCAGACAGAGAGGAGAACGAGTAAGTATGGCAGAGGTGGATGACGCGTCGCCTAGCGAAGGGGAACTGGCACGTAACAACCGGGCTGCGGCTGGTGGAGGGGTCGAGGCTCAGCCTCGAGACGTCCGGCAGAGTGCCGCACAAGCATACAAGAGCTACCGTCGATGGTTGCGCCTGAAGCGTCTAGCGCTGGCTGCTTTCGTCACGGTCGCCACGCTGTTTCTTCTCTGGGCAATCCCGTGGCTGCCAAGCGGGCTTGACACCGACGATTATACGCCGGAGCTCGCGTTCACAACGTACCTGCTGCTCGGTGTCGTCCTCACTGGCGCTGGCGCCATGACCTGCCAGGAACTCGCACGACGGCGCCGCGAAGGCATGCTGGCCTGGACGAGCGTCTACGATGAAGCGACCGGGCTGCGCAATCGCGCATATCTGTACGATCGACTCTCTCTCGAGTGTGATCGAGCGGAGCACGACGCCAGCGTGTTCTCCGTTCTGGTGCTCCGCGTCAGTGGAAGCGCGCCGATCCTGGAACGTCTCGCGGAGTTGATCGAGCGCGTCATTCATCGCTCGGACATCGTGGCTCTGCTAAGCGGTAGAGAACTAGCTATCCTCTCCGTCGGGCTGGGGGAGAAGGAACGTGGGTTGCTCCTCGAGAGACTTCGGGGGGCCGTCGCCGCGGAACTCTGCCGCTTGCCGGGGAAGCCAGCCATCAAGGATATTCAAGGCGGCGCCGCCACGTATGGGGTAGATGGCGACGACCCGAACACATTGGTGCAGGCCGCTCGCTCTAGGGTAATGCGCGAATTGGCATCGAGTACGCAGGCGGCCTGAGGGCTCGTCGCGCAGGACACGCCGAACCAACAAGAGCACGCGCACACCAGACCACCAGACAGGTTGCACGCACGCCGCCGATCGTGATCGGGCTGATCGAAATGGTGGGTCGACACAGGATGCCCGCGTCTACGCGATGAGCCGAAAGGTGTAGGAGGCGCTGGGCAACGAATTAAAAAGCCCACTCATAGACGCCTCCTGGTGCATGCGTGAGGATGCATGGACAGACCGAGTAAGGAGGGATCCTTGGAACTTGTATGCCCCAAGAGAGTCAGACCTGTGCGTAGCTTACTCGCGGCTGGCCCGTCTGCTGCTGTTCATAGCGGGCCGGTCGAGTCGCGACTGGGCTGGCTCTCGCAGGGCCTCAGGCCTCACCGCAAGCGATCCTTCCAGGGCCCCCCTGAGCGACTCTGCGGGGCGCGTCCAACCTCCTTCGCCGAGATCTCTGCAGATCTACTTTCCTCATCCGAGCGGTTGAATTGTGGGGCAGGGATATCGGCTAGGACGCGTCCTGCAGAGGTGCTGAGAAGGCTCAGCATGGAAAACCGGCGGTGCTGACTGCCAGTGCCAACGGGAGGCCACCTTCGCCACGGCGCTGGAGCGAACACCAACGACGGATGCCGGGCAAGGCCAACCTGACGACGACGGTGGTGAGGTTGGAACATGCCACCTCATGCCAGTGCACGAGGTACGAGGAGCAACTCTATGCCTGTGCCTAGCCTGAGCACGCGGCTGCCGCTGAGGGTCCTCGTCATGGAGCATGACAAGCCTGCTAGCCGGGAGATCCGTAGGACCCTCTCCAGCGACAGCAGGCTTGAAGTCGTAGGCCAGCCTGGCGTCTTGCAAGAGCTTCCAGAAGTCTGTCACCAACTTGCGGTGGACGTTGCCGTGCTTGGAGTAGCTCGGTGCGGAGACGAGGGATGCTGTGACGCAGTGCTTGATGTAATCGCGCGGACGACGATATTGAGTTCATCCGCTCCCGTGATCGCGCTGGTCGAGAGGGATATGATTGAGGCTGCCGGAGTTCTGATGCTTGCCGGGGCGCGCGGCGTTCTCGCGCGAGGCGTTTCTGCTAACGAATTCTTCGCTGCCACGTGTGCTGTCCTGGATGGTGGTAGCGCGATAGATCCTTTCATAACGCGTGAGCTGTTCGGCCGCTTGGCGCAGACAGCGCCGATGCACGTCTTCGAGATTCACCAGTCCAGCGCGAAATCTCTGACAGCTACATTACCCGCGCCCGAGGAACTGGCGATGTGGCGCCACCTAACGGGCCGGGAAGGCGACGTCCTCAGGGGGATTGCCAGAGGCCTTAGCGACAAGGACATCGCGGCTTCGCTGGAGATCGGGAAAGGAACCGTGAAGATGTACGTCAGACGCCTCTTCCTAAAGCTCGGGGTTCACAGCAGGGCCGCCGCGCCCCTTGTTGCCGCCGGGAAGCTCGAGCTTGCCGCTCGACTCGACCGGGCCGACCTTGGTTGCCGATGCAGGGCGCAGCCGCTCGCCGGGTCTCCAGCGAGCAACTGAGTTCGTGAATCGTACCAGGCCATGGCGATGGGAGCGAACCCTAACGATACCGCTGCACTAGGGAGGCAGACGGCTCAGCAGCTGCGCCGTAAATTGCAGAACAAGTGCGGCGTCAATAGAGTCCACAGTGCCGTCATTGTTCGCGTCCGCACGTTCAGCACAAGTGAGTGACTCGAGTAGTCCGGCGTCCCACTGGAGGATGATCGCAGCATCGATGCTATCGACTAAGCCGTTGCAATTGGCATCCCCGTGAACCTCAATGGGCGTCTCTATTGGCTTCGCCGCACAGGTAGAGTCGAAACAGTGAAGCAACTTCAGATCCCCGTTGGCGCTGTCGAAATAGGCCACGATCGGGTAGCCGTCCGAATCGAGTACAAGCGAGGTATGGGTGCCAACCTTCGTGCCCGTGTCTACAGCGACGATGCTATTGTCGGCGCTACACCGTTGATTTCCGCAGCGCAGGACCTTGAGGTCCCCCGTGTTACCGTCAAAATAGCTCACGACAGGGCGCCCTGAGCCATCCAACGCAAGAGATGACCAAGCGCCCATGTTCCCATCAGTGTCGGGCGAAACGATGCTGTTTTCGAAGGCGCAATCAGGATCGAAGCACCGAAGGAGCTTCAGGCTGGTGTTGGTCCAGTCGTAGTAGCTGATGACAGGATGTCCCTCGCTATCTAGCGCCATCGATGTCCATAAACCGACATCGCCCGATGTATCTGGCGAACTGATGCTCTCGTTCTCACCACTGCAGTTGGGATCGTCGCAGTGCAACACCTTGAGATCCCGATTGGTGGAATCGCGATAGCTGATGACCGGATAGCCCAGAGGATCGAGTTTGAGCGAGGTGTACGAACCAACCACCCCCATCGTGTCGGGAAGCTCGATGCTCTCGTCACCACCAGCGCAGTTCGCGTCGTTACAGTGCAACAACTTGAGGTCAGGGTCGGGAGCGTTTCGATAACTGACAACTGGAAAGCCCTGAGAATCAAGCACAAGGGACGAAAACGTGCCAACGATGCCTTGGCTATCGGGCGACGTGATGCTCTCGTCATCGCCGGCACAGTTTGGATCGTTACAGTGCAACAACTTCAGGTCTTCATTATCAGAATCGCGGTAGCTTATGACGGGGTTTCCAGCAGCGTCAAGCACCAACGAGAGAAACTGGCCAACGGTTCCTTGCGTATCAGGCGACGTCACGCTGTTGTGGGAGGTGCAATTCGGATCGCCACAGTGGAGGAGCTTGAGATCGCCGTTCGTGACATCATAGTACGCAATGACCGGATGGCCACTGGCATCGAGGGTCAGCGAAGTAAACCTGCCGACATCCCCATCTGTATCGGGCGAGACGACGCTATGGCTGCCAGCTGTCTTGGCCTGCGTTGGAGCCAGCATGAGCAGCAGAGCTACCAACATTAGCCCGCTAACGTGAACGCAGAGTCGTGCAACCGTTGTGCTCATGGTTGACCGTAACAGCGGTGGTCTGCCGGATCAAGCGGCCTTTGTCTAGCCAGCTTCAGCATGGGAAGGCAGGAGTTCCACCGCTGAGCTACACCCGCTCGCGCGCCATTGTAGCAGGAAGATCCGTCAGCCGTCAGGCGAGGCGGTCGAACCCGGACCGCCCAAAGAACCACTGCTACGGAGAGCGGTCGCCGAGTCCGAGACGCTACGAGTTGACCGGGAACACCCGCTGCGTTCCCGACAGACCCTTCATCTCGATGTCCTGCGGTTCACCAAAGTCGATGTCGCCGCCGCTCGCTGTCAGCTCCTTAAGCAGCGCAGAGACGAGGATCTCGCCACCGGCTGCGGTTCCGGCGATGCGAGCTGCCAGGTTCACATCCTTGCCGTAGAAGTCGTCAGCGTCCTTTACCGGCTCGCCGGTATGGAGGCCGATGCGGATGGTCAATGGCTCCTCCGCCGATTCGTTGCGCTGGGTGAAGGCCCGCTGCATCTCGATGGCGCACTGGAGGGCCTGTCGCGCGCTCTGGAAGGCGATCATGAATCCGTCGCCCTCCGTCTTCACTTCGAATCCCTGGTGGCCCCGCACTTGGTCGCGGATGAGGACGTTGTGCTCCCGCAGCAGCTCCATCCAGCGCTGGTCACCCACCCGCTCGTTGATCGGGGTTGAGCCTTCGATGTCGCTGAAGAGGAGCGTCACGGTGCCATCGGGTGCGGTGTGCGGACGCAGGTCGGGCTGCTCCACGTAGACTGTCGCCGCCATCGATTCGATGGACGTCCGCGTGTCGCTGGTGTCGATACCGAGCAGCCGCAGCTTCAGAGCGAGAGTGTCAGCCACGTCGGTCTTCATCTCCATCTCTTGGAACGCTGCCAGGGCATCGTTGACTAGGCCGAGCGCCTTCTCCTGTTCTGCCGGGTCGCCGCGCTCGACGAGCACCGCGGAGTATTCGTATCGGCTACGCGCCAGGTAAGGTCGGGCGCCGCAGCGTTCCTCCGCGTCAATCGCTTCTTTCAGGAGCGTCTCTGCCTCGTCCAGGTCACCCATGGCGGCAGCGGCCAGCCCCAGGTTGTAAGCGGCCGAGCCAAAGT
>JADFRJ010000040.1 GCA_022561355.1 Chloroflexota bacterium
CGTTCCAGAAGCCGCCGTGCATGTGGGCGCAGTCCTCGATGACGCGGAGGCCGTGGACGCGGGCGACCTCCATGATGCGGTCCATATCGGCGATGCGCGAGCCGAGGTGGACGGGCAGGACCGCTTTCGTCTTGCCGGTGACCGCGCGCTCGACCTCGCCGGGGTCGATGCACCAGGTCTCGGGGTCGATGTCGACGAAGACGGGCACGGCGCCCATGTAGAGCGCGGCGGCGGCGGTCGCGACGAAGGTGAGCGCGGGCATGATCACCTCGTCGCCCGCCTCGACGCCGGCGGCCTTCAGCGCGACCTCGAGCGCGGTGGTGCCGCTGGCGGTGCAGGTGCCGTACTTGGCGCCGTGGTAGGTAGCGAAGGCCTCGGCGAACTTGGCCGCTTCGACGTTCGGCGACGGGAAGCCGCCCCAGTTGCCGGTCTCGACGACGGTGCGCAGTCCCTCGACCTCACGCTCGTCGTGGACGGGCCACTGCGGCCACTTCTTACGGCGAACGGGCGTGCCGCCATCGACGGCTAACGTCTCGGACATGGAGCACCCCTGTGTCAGCGCCGACGCCTGGTGACGTCGCTGCGCGGCTACACCGTGATACTACAGAGAGAGCGAGGGAGGCAAGGAGAGGTTGGCTAACCTTTGTTACCGACGATGAACTGCGTGACGTTGCGGAAGTGACGCGGGCCTTCGCCGTTAGGCCACATGGCAGCTTGGACGGCGAGCTTGGCCTCTTCGACGCGCTCTGGTTCTAGCGATGCGGTCGTGACGCCGGCGAGGACCTCCCAGGCCGATTCGAAATCGTCGTAGTCGAAGCCCAGCTCTTCCGTCTCTACCTCCGTGTCGATGCCGGCGTCCAGGAGCTGTGCCTGGAACGGCAGCGGGTCGGCGAGCGCTCCGGGGCCAACGCCGGCAACCGGCGGCTTGGGCGCAAAGGCACCCGCGGCCGTTTGGAACTTCACGATGTCGCAATCGTCGGGCCCCGACCACACGGCCGCGACGAACCGGCCGCCCGGGCGCAGCACGCGCGCGATCTCGCGGGCGGCGGCGGCGCGATCGATGACGTACATCATGCTGAGGCTGGCGAGCACGACATGGAAGCTGCCGTCGACGGCGGGGATCTCTTCGGCGCTGCCCAGGCGGAACACCAGGTTTGTTTCGTCCACCAGACGGCCCTCCGCGACCGCCAGCATGTCGGCGCTGATGTCGGTGCCGGTGACATCGCCTCCTTCACCAACAGCGTGCGCCGCCGCGATCGCCACAGAGCCGGTCCCTGTACCGATGTCGAGCACGCTCTGGTTTCCGCCCACGCCAGAGCGATCGAGGAGTGCCTCATGGATCGGCCGGAAGCGCTTGTCTGTCTCCTGCAGATAATTCTGCGACTTGCGGTCCCAGATGCCAACCTGCCAAGCCTGCGCGTCCTCGCTGGATGCCATAATCTTCCTCCGCTACAGGCTCACAAACGCGGCGCCCTGCCAGAACAGGACGGCGATGCCGCCCGCTGAGATGAACGGCGCGTAGGGGATTGGCTCGCCCTTCTTGCGCAGGCCGGTCACGAGCAGGAACGTGGCTACGACGCCACCGCCGATGGCCATGATCAGCATCGCCGGCGCGGCGTGCGTAAAGCCGATCGCCAGGCCCACGAATGCCGCAAGCTTCACGTCGCCCATGCCCATCCCAATGCCCCCCGTGATCAGCGACGGTACGAGCAGCACACCGCCGGTCAGCGCGCCACCCGCGAGCACCTCTAGAATGTCGGCGTCGGGCATGAGCGCGCCCACGACGATCGCGCCGACGATCGCCGGATACGTCACGACGTTGGGGACGCGATAGGAGATCAGGTCGGTGCCCGCGCAGACGAGCAGCACGCAGACGTAGGCCGTGACGATCGCCAACTCCATGGCGCCGTCGTAGCGGATGGCCACCAGCGCGAAGAACCCGGCGGTCACGGCCATGACGAGCAGCCTTCGCTGCCAGTGCGAGCCCTCCGAAGCGACGACGAGCGCTCCGGCCTCGGCAGCGAGGACGGGCGCGTCTGTAATGGTACGCTCTTCCTCCGGCGGGCCATCGGGCGAAGGCCACGCAAGACGCCCTATCAAGGCATCTAGCGCGACGCCGGCAACGAGGCCGATGATGGCAACGAGGCCGATCAGCAAGGCCGCGCCAGCCCCTTACGTGTCTTCGCGGCGAAACCTGAAGGTCGCATTACCGATCTCCAGGATATCGCCGTCGTCAAGGACAGCCCAGCTTGCGGACACGCCGTTCACGAGCACGCCGCCGGCGGCTACGTGAAGCAGATAGCGGTCGCCGTGGAGCCAGATGCGCGCATCGACGTTCGCACCACTATCGGGAATCCGTACGTCGCAGCCCGGATCGACGCCGATCCTGAGCGGCCTGCCGCCGATGCCGAATCGATGCCGCCCGGAGACGCTCTCGATGAACGCGGCAGCGGAGAGAGGACACGAACGCTCCGCAAGCGGCGCACCGCCCACGCCCACGCCAAGCGCGCTCATACGATCGTCGGCGTCCGCGCGTAGCTCGTGATCGACAGCGTCTGGCTGGTCGTCCGCCCGCGGTGCGGGCGTTGGAACTGCCGGCGCATCGTGCGCCGCATCAGGCGTCCGCGCATCAAGCGCTGGTGCATGGCTGCGTCGCCAGAATCGATAGGCGACGTCGACAACGCCCGGCGGGGCCGTTTTGGTCACGTGGAGCAACTGCCAGGGGCTAAACTCGGGCACCGGCCCCCGGGCATGGCCGTTTCCCGCATCCTCCGCTTGAGAAGAGAGCGCGGGCATCTCCTTGAGATCGGCGTCCTCGAGATACGCGCGTACCTCACGAACCAGACCATCCGGTGCGGACGGCAGCAGATAGCCACCGAGGAGCGCTTGGAGGTTGACCGAATCGATCGTGACCATCAGCCCGACAGGAACTCCATGACCGACACGATGATCGGGCCCAGGATGAAGATGAAGAGCGACGGCATCAGACAGAACACGAGCGGGAAGACCATCTTCACGGGCGCGCGTCGCGCCTCCTGTTCCACACGCTGCCGCTGGCGGAGACGTAACCTCTGCGACTGAACGCGCAGCACTCTGGCCAGGCTCGTGCCCAGCTCATCGGACTGGATCACCGCGTTCATGAAGCTGCGTGCGTCATCCAGGTCGATGCGGTCCGCTAGGTCGAGCAGCGCCTGGCGTCGCGTCTTGCCAACACCAACCTCGCGCAGCATCTGACGGAACTCGTCCGCGAGCGGGCCGTCTTGCTTGTCGACGAGCTGCTTGAACGCCCCCTCAAGGCCAAGACCGGCCTCCACGGTGATCGTCAGCAAGTCGAGCGAGTCGGGCAGGCTTCGCAAGATCACGCGCTGCCGCGCTCGCGCCCGCATCGAGAGCCAGAACATCGGCAGCATGGCGCCCAGCAGTGCGAACGGTGCGAACGCCATGACGGCAAGCGGCGCCGGCGAGCCACCAGCCAACGCAAACACAGCCACCAGGTACACGACCGCAAACGCGCTCGCCATCCCGGCCACGACGGTGAAAAACGGCGCGGCCTCCATCGGACGGCCTGAGAGGACGAGGCGCCTCTCTGTACGGCGGACGAGCGCCCCTGGCAGCATCGCTGCCAGCCGACGGCCAAGGCCGTCGATCGCCGGCGCGATCACGCGCTCGTCGAAGGGGATCGCTTCAAGACCTCGGCCATCCTGCCGCCCGGCGCCCAGCGATCGCAGCCTGGCGTCGGCGGGGCGCGACACTGTCGCAAGGGCCCAGATCGCAGCAGGTAGCACAGCGAGGAAGGTGAACGTCGCAGCGAGCATCGCGATCACCGCTAGACCTCGATCTTCAATGCGCGCTGGATCGCGAGGAAGCCGACGACCTGCAACACAACCGCGATCGCGAGCATCATCTGGCCCGCCGTCTCCGTGAACAACTTCGACCAAACAGAGGGCATGATCGCCAGCAGCAACAGGCCCACCAGCACCGGATATACAGACAGCACGAGGCCCGTCATGCGCTGCTGGGCCGTGAACGTCTTCACTTCGCCACGGATGCGCTCGCGGTCACGCAGGGCGGAAGCGGCCGCATCCAGGATCTCGGGCAGGTTGCCGCCAGTCGTGCGCTGCACCTGGATGGCTGTGATCACCACGTCCAGGTCGCGGCTGCCAACGCGATCTCCCATGTCTTGCAGCGCGGTTGCGGAATCTGCGCCAAGGTTGAGGTCGTTGAGGAACGTGCCTAGCTCGTCGCCCAACGGCGCGCTCACCTGAAGGGCTGCCGCCTCCACAGCAGGCTTGAACGCGAACCCCGAGCGCAGCGACGAGCCCAGCGCAGGCAGGAATTCGATCAGCTGCGCCTCTATCCGCGCGACGCGCCTATCGCGGACGAATCGCACGTAGTAAGCAGGCGCCATGAACCCGACGATGCCACCGACGCCGGCAACGATCAGGCCCGCCGCGTGCGACTGGAGCAGCACGAACGGCAGAACCGCCATCGCGACACCGGCCAGCACGCGCACGAGGAGGTATTCGCCGACGCGCAGCTTGATGTTGGCGCGCAGCAAATCCGTCGCCGCTCTCTCAGCCCAGGCGGTGTTGCCTAGTACACGCCGGAGCGCCGGCATCGACGATCGCAAAGGCCGGCGCTCCAACGAAGGCGGCGCCGAATCCGGTTCGTGCTGCACGGCGTTCAGCGAACGAAGCCGTTCGTCGGACGAATCGACGGATGAGCGAGACGGCGCAAGCAGGAGCAGCACGCCCATCCCTAGCGCGAGGAAGACGAACAGGGCTGCCGCCAGCTCGATCATCGCGGCGTACCATCCACTACGGGCGCCAGGCGTCCCGCCGCGTCGAGCTTGAACAGCTCTCGCAGCACGACCGTCTCGTCCTCCAGGCCGGCCGTCTCTGAGATCGAGGTAACGGTTCGCCGGCCGTCTCTGGAGCGACTTAGATGGACAAGCAGGTGCAGTGCGGAGGCCATCTGCTCTCGAATCGCGCGGATCGGCAGGTCTAGCCCGGCCATCAGGACCATGTTCTCGATCCGTGAGAGGGCGTCTCGGGCGGAGTTGGCGTGCACCGTCGTCATCGAACCTTCGTGGCCGGTGTTCATCGCCTGCATCATGTCGAACGCCTCCTGGCCGCGCACCTCGCCGACGATAATGCGGTCCGGCCGCATGCGAAGCGCGTTCCGGACGAGTTCGCGCTGGCTAACGGCGTTTCGTCCCTCGATGTTGGCGGGCCTCGCCTCCATAGCGACGACGTGCCGCTGCTGAAGCTTCAGCTCGATGGGGTCTTCGATCGTGATGATGCGCTCGGCCTCAGGGATGAACGCGGAGAGCGCGTTGAGTACGGTCGTCTTGCCGGTGCCGGTACCACCGGAGATCACGATGTTCTTGCGTTGCTCGATCCGAGCGCCGATGAACTCGACCGCCTCCTGCGAGAAGGTCTCATTCTGCACTAAGTCCTCGATCGTGTGGCGCTCCGGGCGGAACTTACGGATCGTGATCGTCGGGCTGCGTGGGATCAGCGGCGGGATCATGACGTTCACGCGAGATCCATCCGGCAGCCGCGCATCCACGTAAGGTGAAGACTCGTCAACACGTCTGCCAAGCGGGGCGATGATGCGCTCGACGATGCGGAGGATGTGCGCTTCATCGTTAAAGCGCGCCTCCGCGGCGTGGATCACGCCGTCGCGTTCGAAGTACACCTCGCCGGGGGCGTTGACCATCACTTCGGAGATCGTAGGGTCATCGACGAGCGGCTGAATCGGCCCGAAGCCTACGGCTTCATCCACGACGGCCTTGATCACGGCCTCCTTCGCGTCGCCATAAAGGCCGGCCATGTCCGCGACGCCAGCCACATCTGCCACGATAGAGCGCACGGAAGCTTCGATCGCGACGCGTGCCTCTTCGGGCGAGCGCTTCTCCAGACTGGAGAGGTCGACCTCCTGCAACAGGCGCTGATGCACGCGATAGACGATGGCAGCGCGATCCTCGCCATCCATCTGAGTCTCGAAATTCGTCGCCGGTCTGATCACGCGCGAACCTCCTGGCGGCTGGCGCCGACGGCGCGCTTGCGGCCGTTCAGAAGCCTGCCTAAGATGCTCCTCTTACGCGGGGCGGGCGACCCTCCGCTCAGGACGGTCGCCAGGTCCCAGAAGCTTGTCGCCGCGACGCCGTTGGGGTCGGCCTCGACGACGGTGCGGCCGATCTGCGCGCTCCTCCGCACCTGGCGGTCGTAGGGAACCGTCCAGAAGATCTGGCGGCCGAGCGCCGTCTCAACGCTCGCCGGGCTAACGTCAAGCTCCGGGGTGTTGACGTTCAGCACGAGCCGGATACGTTCGTCGTCGATCGGCACGGTCGAGAGGACCTGAAGCGCGCGGACAGAGTCGTGAGCGCTGGCGTAGTCGGGCGTGGTTACCCAGAGCACGAGCGAAGCGGCCTGCAGCGTGGCCAGCGAGACCTCGCTGAGCGTGCTGCCGGTATCGACCAACACGACATCGAACTGTCGGGACAGCTCCGCGAGCGCCTCCTTCAGCCGCTCTCCGGAGATATCCCGCCACTCGAAGGGACTCACCGGTCCCTGCATGACGGCAACGCCACTCTCGTGGCGAGTGAGGAAGCGCTGCGAGGCGACGCTGTCTATCGGCCCGGGCTCTCGGAGGGCATCCGTCACGCTGGGGCCGGGCCCCAGGCCAAGGCTTGTCGCGGCGTCGCCGAAGCTGTCGTCCGCGTCGACCAGGACGACGGATTGGTCGCTTCGGGTCGCCAGAGCGACGGCAAGGCTCGTCGCGACGGTGGTCTTGCCGGCGCCACCTTTAGCGCCGAAGACGGTGATGACAGACCCGCGAGGCCCCAGCACAGCCGCATCATCGCTCCGCAGCTTGCGCCGCTCTTCGGACTCAAGCGCCGCTGTGAGCGATCGTCGCAGCTCGTCGGCCTTGAGCGGCGCCTGGAGGAAATCTCGTGCGCCGGCCAGCATCGCCAGACGCACGGTCTGGAGATCGCTCGATTCGGCGTAGGTGATGATGGGCGTCCCCGGCAGGTCGTGGACGATCGCCTCGACCGTCTGGATCGCGCGCGCCATCGGCTCCTTGAGGCCGAAGAGGACAACGTCCGGCTTCAGCTCAGAGGCCTGAGCGACGGCTTCCGTGCCGAGACCAGCCTCACCGCTGGCCTGAAACCCAGCCTGCTCGACGAGCTGACGCGCGCCATAGCGGGCTTCCGGGTCTTGGTCGACGATCAGTACGCGTGGAACGCTAGCCATCTCTTCCTCCTCTACGGCAGCGGCTGCGCGAGCAGCGGCTCCAGGCTTGTTTCCTCCACCGGGGCGATCTCATGGTCACCGACCGGGCGCAGCGAGAACCAGATCGCCGCGCCGGACTGCTGGACAAGCGCCAGCAGTTGCGCGTCCCGCGGCGTCACAGCGAGCGTGGTACTGGACGCGTTCGGCTGGCGCTCGGCGTCGTCGGCACGCCGGCCGGTCAGGCCGGCGTCGCCCTCGCCGGAGGCTGGGAACGGCAGTTGCGCTTCCTGGCCGACGGCAAGGATCTCAACGTCCTGCAGAAGCATGATAGAGCGGGCGGGTTCGTCGTTCCGTTCGGCGAACACAGCGATAATGTCGACGAAATGGCCGGGCAGCAGCAGGCCGCCGGCGCCCGTCACTTCGCGGACCTCCACCCCGATGCCGCGCATGCCGGCCGGCAGCACCAGCGCGACGTCGTTCTCGTCATCGATGCGGCTGAGGCCGACCTTCTGCGGCGTGACCTGCTCGCCCGCCTCGAGCGGATAGCGCGTCGGCAGACCGACAACGCCCGCCGTGCTGGCGAAGACGCCATCGAGCTGCGAGCCCAGCGGCACTTGCCGCACCTCCAACATGTCGGCGGTAAGAATCGTATTCGCGGGCACGCTGCGAGCGGCGACGACGGCGACCGTCATCTCGCCCGACACCACAGACGCGCTGCCGCCTCCACCACCCTGACTCTGGAGTGCGGCGTAAACCAGCACCGCCGCAATCGCGGCGAAGAAGAAGGCCGCCAGGACCATTGTCCTGTTTCGTCCCTGGGGCGCTGCTGCTATCGCTTGTGCCATGGCTTCCTCCTCTTGTTCCTGTTCTGTGACGCTCCGCTACTGGAGCAGGCTTCTGCTGACGATCTCTGCCGCGATCTCCTCGATCACATTGGGCAGCTCCGCGACGTTGTTGACGCGCTGATAGTGTTCCAGCGAAGTCGCGATGCACATAAGCAGCCTCTGGTCTGCGACGTTGTCCTCTGTTGTGTGGCCAGGAACGACCAGGCCGCAGTCTGCTGGTTGCCAAGAATTGTTAGCGGGAAGATCGGTCGCGGCCGCCCATGGGCAAGGGTTAAGGCCGATAACGTAGATCTCCACGCCCAGGTCGTCCTTGAGGTGCGTGGCCATCTGCAGCGTTCGATAGTCGAGTTCGCTCTCGGCCGAACGCGATCCGGTGCAAGGCGGCCGCGGCGGCAACGGATCAACGGCCGTCGTATGGCACGCAACGGGCGGATGGAGACTGTGCGATGTTTTGTGCTGATAACGATTGCTGCCGTCAGAGAAGAGAACAATGACCTTATGCCCACCGCTCGGCGCTGATAGGAACATCTCGTTTGCCCTGTCGAGCGGCAAGCAGACGTTCGCCGGCTTTTGCGTGTACGCCACGGTGGCATCGATAGCAGCCCGCAAAGCCGAACTGTCACTTGTGAGCCCGACAACGGCGACGACGTCTTCGGTCCCCTGGTCGACCACGCAGCCGACAGGCGTACCAATGGCGGTCTCGGGACCGTAGCAGTTGTGGTACGGCGCGTATCCGATCTGACCATTGCCGGCCAATCCGAGCAGCGAGTCTACGAGGGCGGCGGCGGCAACCCGCTCGTTGGCGATCGCGCAGGTATCGAGGTTGGATTGGTCCTCATTACACGCATTGCGCATGCGGCTTTGGGCGTCAACCAGCAGCACCGTCTGATCAGCGCCGGTTCCTCCAACGCCGCCGCTCCCTCCGAACGTGAGGCCCGCCGCGGCAACTGCTCCTATTTCGAAGTCGCCTAGCCCAAAGAGCCCCGTGAATAGGCGGGGCGCACCTTTGCTGACCGTGACGCGTACCGTGTCGCACTGCGATTCGCATACGGGTGTAGGCGGCTCTTCAGGCAACGAATCGCAGCCTTCTTCCGAACCAGAGCCATCTCTTGCGAAGACTTCTACATGCACCTGATCGTTCGGGTAGCCGTTAGCCGCGGCCCAAGCGCAGGCGCTCTCGAATGCCAGGGCTGGCGACAGCGGTAGGTCCTGCGCGCCAGCGGCGGCCGCGAGGTCTGCCCCACGCTGCGCGGAGCGGCGTTCCGCGAACCACAGCCCGAAGTCGACGACGATCGCGGCCATCACGAGGATCACGCTGAAGATGCCGACGAACAGGATGATCGCCTGCCCACGTTCGCTGTTGGTCCGCTCAGCCATCGCAGGCCACCACACTTCCGGCGTCCGTGAGCGGCTGCTCCACGCGTGCCGAGGCCCTAGCGTGCAACGGGATCGAGTCAAATGCCAGGCCGGCGAGCGCGCCTATCGGTGTCACTAGCTCGTAGTCGTAATCGATGCTGACCTGGACCGTCTGTTCGCCCAGTAGCGTATTGTGGCAGACGTGGAAGTCGCCGGGACCAGACGGGACCTGCTGGGCCTGCTCAAAGGCGTAGCCCTTAACGTCGTCTTGGTATCGCTCTCCTACGACATCGTTCTCGCCGATGCTTGCGTACCGCGCTCCTTCGCGAACAGCGTGGTCCAACACCAGCCGCCGGTCGATGGCGATACCGAAGTCGACCAGAGCGAGGATGAAGAAGATCAGCAGCGGCGCTACCAAAGCAAACTCTAGTAGCGTCTGGCCTCGTTGTGACATCTCTTTCCGCTGGTCGACCTTCTTCACATCTGTTCCCTAACTACATTCCTCGGGTACCGGGCGCAGCGGCAGGTCGGCTGGCAGGTTGCCTCCCTGCCGCTGCGCGTTGTTGATTTCACAGGCTTGGGGCTATGGACAGCCGACCAAAGGCACGTTGTTCATGTTGATCGCTTCACCGATGCCACAGGCCATACTTGTGAAGGCGCCACCATTCACCAATATTGCACCGAGAAGCACAAGGCCGGCGGCTAGGAAGCCTCCGAGCATCGCGTACTCCAGGAGATCCTGGCCACGCTCTTCGCTGAAGCGCTGGCGCAGCCGGCCCGCGGCCATCACGGTCCGCATCAGTGCGGTGTTGATCATTTCAACCATTTCGTTCCTCCTTGATTCGTTCCTGTTGCCCACGCAGCCCCCTGGCTGCGCCGGGCCTCGCTTCTTGTTCACGCTGGTTCTTGCATTGCTTCGTGCTTGGCCTCCTTTCGCTCAGCGCGGAGCTGCCGGCAGCGGGGACTGACCGGCAGCTCCGCGAGCCGAACTGCTGCGCCACCCCAACACAGCTTTGATGCGGGCGCCCAGCTCCCTCCGTGAGAGCGGACTTACCAGGACGGTGTCCGCTCCCGCCTCCAACCACCGGACAATGAGATCGGCGTCATGTCCGGCGCACACAACCACGACTGGGACGCCCGCAACCGCACGGAGCGCTTGGTCCGCTTCGATCGACCTGGCGCTCCCGACGTTGATGACTACGAGGGCCGGAGCGTACTCTCTCATGAGAGCGGTCACGTTCTCAAACTCGTTCGCGCCCCTGACCGAGAAGCCGCAGCGCACGAGCAGCGCGCCCAGCTCCGGTTCGGACGAGTCGGCGATGTCGAGCAGTAGAACGCGAACGGTCACTCCATACCTCCCAGCATCATCATGATCATGGTAAAGCGGAACGGAGAGTAAAGAAATGAGAATCCGGTATTAAAGGTATTAGAATGTTCTGAGGGAGTTGTTAGAGAGCTCTAACTAGTTGCCGCCACACACGCCCGCCAGCTTACACGTAGGCCGGTGCGGAGCCGGGAGCCCGGGAGAGATCGCATGCGTCCGGCAGTTGCAGCCGATAGCCGATACCCCACTCGCTGACGATGAGCTGCGGGATCGTCGGCTCCTCCTCCAGCTTCTCCCGCAGGTACCGAATGTAGAGTCTCAAATAGTTGCGCGAGTCGACGTACTCGTCGCCCCAAACGCGCGACATCAGCGTCTGATGCGTCACCACCTCGCCGGGCGTCGACGCCAAACACGCCAGCAATCGAAACTCGATCGGGGAGAGCGAGACGCGGCGCCCGTTCAGCACAACGGTGTTGTCCTCCGGAGCGAGACGCAGAACTCCCAGGTCGCGGCCAGTGCCCGCATCCGCCGTCCGGCGAATGCGGCGCAGCATCGCTTCGATGCGAGCCACCAACTCGCGATTACCCATCGGCGTGACGAGGTACTCGTCCACGCCCGACGCAAGCGCCCGAGCGATCAGAAGCTCCTCGTTTTGCTCGGAGAGAACAAGCAAGGGCCTGTCGGTGCCGTCGCGCACGATCTCGCAAGCGTGCACCAGCTCTACCTCATCGGCGGGCGGCAGCAGCAGGACGAGGTCGGGCTGGAGGTCGGCCATCCAGCGCTCCTGCGGTGTGGACGTGGGACAAGCGATCACCTCGTAGCCCTCCGCCGAGAGACACTCCATCAGATTTGGCACCTGACACGCCCGAGCGTACAGTAGCAGCACGCGAACTCGTTGTTCGCCGCCTTCCCCCAGTGCTTCCTGCGCCTGCATCGCTTGCCTCCTTGCAAATGCGCCTGAGACCTCAAACGCGCCGAAAGTCGGCGCGCGTAGACGTGGTTCCGAGTCTTGCGGATGCCCCGCCACGTTATGTAACTATACTCTGGATACCCGAAATGAATTGCACCAATCCAGCTTGTAAGGGTCTTCCAGAATGGGGGTAGGGGTTTACCCTGACGTTGATGCTTCGGGAAAGGTGCGGCGGACTACCATCGCTCCCTGGTTCAATCGCTATCAGATCAGGCCACGACAGGCCGATAAAAACTTCGAGGGCGTCACCTAAAGCGCCATGAGGAGGTCCGATGGTTCAGCGCATCCTGGTACCACTGGATGGTACTCGCAGTTCAGCATCAGTCGTCCCATACGCGGCTGAGATGGCCAGCCGCATGCCCTTCAAAGTGAACTTGTTACTCGTGCAACCGGAACGCGGCGCTCGTCTGCCGCATCCGGAACATCACCAGCAAGACAGCCGAGATCGTGCATCAGGGAAGACCCTGCAACGTTCATCTTCAGACCATGATCTGACGCGGGCAAACGAACGCTACCTTGCACGCCACGCTCAAGAGTTCCACCAGCTTGGCGTTGAAACCGAAGAGCATCTGCGCCGGGGGGGTAGCAGTTGACGAGATCCTCAACGCCGCCCTAGACCTCCGTTGCGATTTCATTGCGATGGCCACCAGGTATCGCGGGCAGCACGCGCGATCAGGCAAGCGCAGTGTGGCTGAGGAAGTGGTTTGGCGCTCTCGGCTCCCAGTTCTGCTCGTCGCGGAAGGTTAGCCTCCTCCGGCCCAGGCTCCTACACCACAGCGGTAGCATCTTCTGCTACACTGGTGCTCCAATCTACCCGTCCCCAGGAGAGGACTCGCATGCGGAAAGGACTCTATCGATGTCATCTGGTAATGGCAAGACGCCGGCGAAGACGTCCGAACAGGTAGCAACGGAGCTACGCGAACGTCTGGAAGACAGGCTGGGCCAAGAGAAGACGGACGCCATCTGGCAGGACCCCACGAACGTCCAGGACGTCGTCCAGGGCGAGAGCGAGGCTGCGGACGTGGCCGAGATCATGCTCAAGGCCTGGCAAGACCTACCAGGCGAAGAGGACGAGCCGGCCACGCCACGGAAACGCTCGCGCTTCCGCAGAGGGCTGCAGGTTGCGCTGATCGCCGCGGTCGCCGTCTGGGCAGTCTCGATGATGCAGCGGCTGCGAAGCTCCGGCGAACACGAGTAACGCCGCCTCCAGAGCCACGCCCTTTCCATTGAGCGCTCGCTCGTCCATAATCAGTGCCAATGGCAGACGTCAAGCACGTAGAGTTGGTGCGCAGCGGGGTGGAATCGCTCAACGCATTCACCGAAGAGCATGAGGACGTCTCGCTCGATCTGAGGGGCGCCGACCTCCAGGGGCTCGACCTGCGCGGCGCCCGGCTCCAGGGTGCGCGGCTGGCAGGCGCCAACCTGCGGGAGTGCGACTTCCGCGACGCAAAGCTCAACTCGTGCGACATGCGTGGCTGCGACTTGCGCGGCGCCGATCTGCGCAACACGAACATGCACCGCACCATCCTCACGGGATCTGACCTGCGTGGCGCGCAGATCGGCAGGCTTGGGGTCGGCCACCAGCGGATGTGTATCTCACCCGCGACGTTCGAGGACGTGAACTGGGAGCGCGATGAGTTGGAACGCATCCTTGAGATGATCAACCTCAATCCCGACTACGAGGTCCGTTACGAGATCGTGCCGCGTGCTGAAAAGCAGCGCGGCAACTGAGCAGGCGCAGGCTGCAAGGAGGTAGCTGAGTTGACGACAATCATCCGGCCGGCGGAGCAATCCGCCCCCGCAACAACAGCCACGGGAGGCTGCTGCCTCTGCCAGAGCGGACGGCAGCGACTCTTCCTCGATGCCAAGCAACGAACGGT
>JADFRJ010000245.1 GCA_022561355.1 Chloroflexota bacterium
TCCAGGGTGGCGGAGCGGGTAAGCGCTTCGCCCGGCTGCCGTCAGGCGAGCGGTTGGAGGAGATCGCGAACCGCTCCGTGCTCATCGGGTTCCCGCTGCTGACGCTGGGCGTGATCCTCGGCGCGTACTGGGCGCACTCGGCGTGGAGCCGCTACTGGGGCTGGGACCCGAAAGAGACGTCGGCGTTGGTGACGTGGCTGATCTACGCGGGCTACCTGCACGCCCGCAACCTGCGTGGCTGGAAGGGCAAGGGGTCGGCGTGGCTGCTCGTGATCGGCTTTGGCGCGGTGCTGTTCTCATACTTCGCCGTCAACCTCTGGGTGAGCGGCTTGCACTCCTACGCGGGCGTCTAGGGCTGAAGCTTCGCTTCAGCTTGGCAGAATCTTCAATTCTGCGGGGTGACCGGAGGTCACCGGGTGACGTTCCGTCACCTTGCAGTTGGGCTGACCTTGGGTCAGCTTCGCAACTGCTGGCTGAGCTTCGTGAGGCCCCCACGCGGTTTGATTGACTGATTGTTCTCGCGGAAATTCACGCGGGCCAGATGCGAAATGAGCGGTTTCGGGTGCGTTTCGTTGATTGAGTTCCTGGGCGGTTCGCGAACCGCCCCTACGTGCTGCTAGCTGCGGCGGATTCGTTGGTAAGGTGCGGGGCTGAAGCTTCGCTTCCGCTTGGCGAGAATTTTCGATCTTGCGGGCAGAACGCCTGACCTACGGGTCGGGGCTAGCCCTTCTGCTACCGGGCGGTCCAACGCGTACATGAGCGCTCCTGCAATGAACAGGAGGCCCGAGAACGTGTAGAGCGAAGACCAATCAAGATTGAGCATGTTGCGCCGCGTATCCTAGCCGAAGTGTGGGCTACTTACAAGGGCGAGCAGCAGAGGCCAACTGGTTGACAGGCCCGTTTCAGCAATGTTATCGTGAGGATTAGTTTGGCTGGGGTGTTGAACGAGGCGGTTAAGGGATGAAGAGAACAATGTCACGGGTTGCTGGAGTGGCGTCTGTTGCCGTGTTTCTTACACTGCTGGGACTCCTCACCTACAGCCAGGTCTCCGAAGACGCGGACGCGAAGGATCAGCCGTCCCTGGACAGTTCTAGAAGGGCCGACGCCGGTGGTCTCCCAGGGGAGGAGGTCGGTCCCGAGCTGCGGTACTCGATCCTAGACAGCCCTGTTCTGGAGTGCAGGGGACGAGAAGCCTGGCTCACGGTAGTTGTGATCGGGCCAACTCTTGGGCCCGACACGGTGCTGAGGGTCAGCCCGCTGTCACCAGGACCATCAGAGACGACGTTTAACGCCGTCGGCGGCCTGCGCTCCATTGACGCCGCGGTCATCTCTACTGATTCCGCGGCGTCTGTGAGGGGCGAACGGCCTTGGGATACTGAGGACAGGTTGGCCACGACGGTCGAGGCAAAGCTACCTGCGTTTATCGTGGAGAGCGAGCAGCCGACATTCCAAGCTCTCGTCCGAACAAAGGACCCTCAGTCGGGTAGAGATGACTTTAGCACTGGCCTCCGGCTAGAGGTAGCCAGAGCGCAGTGCTAGTACGGACATGAGGCTGCGGCGTCCTGCGGCGCTGTCTCCTATGTGGACAGCGGTCGCGAAGGCCTCGCTCGTAGGCAACGCGGTCTTGTTGGTTCTGTTGGGAGGGGCTGGTGTGCTTGGCGGAGGTGTCCGGGAGCGCGTTCGTGGCGCTCGGCTCGCCTACCGCGAGCGGCTGAACCGCAGGTTCAGCTTGGCAGAAGCTTCGCTTCTGCTGGACAAGCAGCCGAGCCGCCCTATGCTTCCAGCCGGCGACACAGGGCAAGCAACACATCGTGGAGACGATCATAGTCTGCCGCGTCCGCGTCCAGGGCCCCGGGGTCTTCGTCGAAGAGCTCAGCGGTTAGATCGAAGGTTGCGGCTTCGTCTTCGAGCCAAGCGGCACTGCAGAGCTGGCCGACCCCGGGCACGACGAACGCATCGATGAACTCCGCCCGGAGTTCCTCTTCTGTGACGGGTTTACCGTCGATTGTGAAAAGGACACTGGGACCGCTGCTGGTGTCACACGCAGCCGAGAGGAACGCCAAGGTTGCAACGAGAAGAAACAGATGAAAAGACCGCGCCATTGCTGTCAAACGATACAACCTCCAATGACGGCGCACCAATCAGCCGCTGGGTCGGCGTAACTGTATCACTAGGATTCCCAAACCCAGCACTAACAGGGGCACATGGGTGACCAGCATGGTTACCTCATCTTGGGTTGGTGCGGTCGGATTCAAGAAAGCAGTTACGTGCACCTGGTCGCCGGTCCGGGCACTCCATCGATCCCAGGCAACAGCGGAGCCGCCAGAGCCGGCGATTACCAGCAGCGCCGCGGCACCTGCGGGCCGCCTAAGTGCGTAGAGAAGAGCCGAACGACTACTCGGCGTGATCCTGCAGTTCAACCCGGGCGGCTGCCCGCCGCTTAGCTGGGGGCCACGCGTTCGCTCCTGCTGCGCTACCATGCGCGCATGATCATCGACGCGCACACGCATATCTTCCCGCCGGCGGTCAGCGAAGACCGCGACGCCTACCTGCGGCGCGACACGACGTTCCGCGAGCTGTACTCGAACCCGAAGGCGCGCATCGCGACGGCTGAGGAGCTGATCGCGTCGATGGACAAGGCGGGCATCGACAAGAGCGTGGCTTGCGGCTTCGGCTGGAGCGATGGCGAACTGTGCCGCGAGCACAACGACTACTTGCTGGAGGCCGCGGAACGTTCGGGCGGACGGCTGATCCCGTTCTGCACGATCCAGCCTTCGGACAAGGCCGCTCGAGACGACCTCAAACGCTGGGCGGCGCGCGGCGCGCGCGGGCTAGGTGAGCTACGCCCCGTGAGCCAGGGCTACAGCCTGATCGACAGCGACGAGGCCGATCTGCTTTCGTGGGCCGGGGACGCATACGATCTGGTGCTGATGTTTCACGCGTCTGAGCCCGTAGGCCACGCCTACCCCGGCAAGAAGGGGCTGCCGGTGGAGCAGCTTGGCCGCTTCATCGCGGACTTTCCGGGCGTGTCGGTGATCGGCGCGCATTGGGGCGGCGGGCTGCCATTCTACGCGCTGATGCCCGAGATGCGTGACGCGATGGTACGAACCTACGTTGATTCGGCGGCGACAGGGCTGCTGTACAGTCCGGACGTGGTATCGCGTGTGATCGATCTCGTGGGCGCGAAGCATGTGCTCTTCGGCACGGACTTCCCGCTGGTGAGCCAGGCCGAGGCGCTGGACGCGCTGCGAGAGGCTGCGATCGATGAGGAGGCGCGGGCCTTGATCGAAGGCGAGAACGCTCGCGAGTTGCTGCGCTTGGCGGATGGCTAAGGCATCGCCGCAGATACGGTTGTTCGTCGCGTGCGAGCTGCCGGACGAAGTGCTCAACGCGCTCGGCCAGCTGCAGGACGGTCTGGAGCGGGCCGGCGCCGAACAGTTGCGCTGGGTGCGTCCGGAGGGCATCCACCTCACACTCAAG
>JADFRJ010000041.1 GCA_022561355.1 Chloroflexota bacterium
CAGCGAGGACGAACAGTGCAGCAGGTGTCTGGAGGACATCCAAGTGACGCTCGAACTCAACGTTCAGGAGGAGTTCATCGCCAGTGCGGACGCCGTCTCCGGCGCTCAGCAATCGCCGCCCGACGACCCCGACGCGTTCCGGATCAGCGAGAATCACATCCTCGATATGGAAGAGGCCGCGCGGCAAGCGTGGATTTCCGCCCGGCCGGTCCAAGCGCTTTGCAACCCCGATTGCTCCGGACTCTGCTCAGAGTGCGGCCGAAACCTCAACCAGAGTTCGTGCTCGTGCAGCCCGGCCCCCGACGAGCGTTGGGGCCGGCTGCGTGAGCTGGCTCAGGAGATGAAAGGAACCTAGTCAGATGGCACCATTACCGAAGCAAAAGACCCCACGGTCAAAGAAGGGCATGCGGCGCAGCCAGCACGGGATCAAGGCGCCCGCACTGAACGAGTGCCCGCACTGTCACGCGCCACGCAGGCCGCACCATGTCTGCCTAGAGTGCGGATACTATAAGGGCCGCGAAGCCATCATCATCGGCACGCCAGAGCTTCCTGAATAACCTCTTCCTTGACTGACCAGCGGCTCGCATGGCTCTTCCCGGGGCAGGGTTCCCAGGAGGTGGGCATGGGCCGCAGCCTCTTCGACAGTTCAGACGCGGCGCGAGCGATCTTCGAGCAGGCGGATGGCATCCTCGGCTACGCCGTGAGCACCGTCTGTTTCGAAGGGCCGGAAGACCGCCTGCAAGAGACCCACCACGCACAGCCAGCGTTATTCGTGACCAGCATCGCCTGCTTGGAGGCGGCCCGCGAACGTGACGTGCTTTCAGAGAGCCCACCCGCATTCGTCGCGGGGCACAGCCTTGGCGAGTACACGGCGCTGCACGCCGCGGGCGCGCTGACGTTTGAGGACGGCCTCCGGCTGGTCCAAGAACGCGGCCGCTTGATGCAGGAGGCCGCCGATCAGCAGGCTGGGACGATGGCAGCGTTGCTCGGCCTCGAAGAGGATGCGGTGGAGGCTGTCTGCAAAGAGACCGGGACGGAAGTCTGCAACCTCAACGCGCCCGGCCAGATCGTGATTGGCGGCGCTGAGAGCGCGGTCGAGGCGGCGATGGCTCTCGCGTTGGAGCGAGGAGCGCGACGCAGCCTCCGGCTCAAGGTCGGCGGCGCCTTCCACACCTCGTTCATGCAGCCCGCTGTCGAAGGCATGGAGCGCGCGGTCGCGGAAACGCCGTTCGCAGACGCGAGCCCGCCTGTCGTAGCAAACACGACGGCGAAGCCACTTACGGATGCGGCAGCGCTGCGTGAGGAGCTGGTGCGTCAACTCGCCGAGCCCGTTCAGTGGCAGCGCTCGATAACGTATCTGGCCGCGCAGGGCGTGGACAGCGTGGTGGAGTTCGGTCCCGGACGGGTGCTGACTGGACTGGTGCGAAGGATCGATCGGTCGCTGAGCACGCGCAACATCTCGGGAACAGCGGACTTGGAACCGGCTTGACCTGCGATGTCCCTCTCCCCATCATGAAGGCGTCATGTTCGACCTGACTGATAAGGTCGCGCTCGTCACAGGAGGTTCGCGCGGAATAGGTCGCGCGATCTCAATCGCGCTGGCCCGACAAGGCGCAGCGGTCGCGGTGAACTACGTATCGAACAAGGACGCCGCGGACGCGGTCGTTGAAGAGATAACGGCTGCGGGCGGCACGGCGATCACGATCCAGGGGGACGTGGCTGAGGACGGCGCCCGGCTCGTCGCCGACACGAAAGAACAGTTAGAAGGCATCCACATCCTCGTCAACAACGCTGGCCTGAACCAAGACAACCTGATACTGCGTATGTCCGAAGAAGCCTGGGACCGTGTGATGGCCGTTGACCTGCGGGGAGCGTTCCTCTGCACGAAGGCGGCCCTCCGCCCAATGATCCGGCAGCGCTGGGGACGCATCATCAATATCGCGAGCGTGGCCGGCCTGATCGGCAACGCCGGTCAGGCCAACTACGCCGCCGCGAAGGCCGGCCTGATCGCGCTCACGAAATCAGTCGCGAAGGAAGTCGCCTCGCGGAACGTCACGGCGAATGCCATCGCGCCGGGCCTCGTCGCGACAGAGATGACGGACGGCCTGACTAAGGACCAGGAGCAGGCGGTCCTCAGTCTCGTCCCACTGGGGCGGGCAGCAACGCCCGAGGAGGTCGCGCCGGCGGTCGTGTACCTGGCCTCGGAAGAGGCCGCGTACGTGACCGGCGCCGTGCTCACCGTCGACGGCGGGCTGGTGATGCACTAATGGCGATCGGACCGCGGCGTCGAGCGCGTATCGTCGCCCTTCAGGCCCTCTTCGAGGCCGATAACTCCAGCCACGATCCGATGGAATCGCTGCAGCGGATCATCGAAAGCCAACGAACCGGCAAAGCGCCGGCGGCGTTCGCCGCGGAACTGGTGCAGTCCGTCTTGGCGAAGCGGGAAGAACTTGACGGGCGGATCGCGAAAGTGGCTCCGGCCTGGCCCGTGGACCAACTGCCCGCAGTCGACCGCAATATCCTCCGCCTTGCAATCAGTGAGATGCTGGGTGATAATGGGACGCCGGTTCGGGCAGCGATCAACGAAGCTGTCGAACTGGCGAAGACCTTTGGGACCGAGAAGTCGTCGAGCTTTGTGAATGGCGTGCTGGGCTCGATTGCGGAAGAGTTAGAGCAGATCGAAGCGGATCAGCCTACAGCGAAGAGGGGGTGAACAGGTGGCAACGGTCTTTGAACGAATACGGGGACTCATCGTAGAACAGCTTGGCGTCGAAGAAGATCAGGTCGTCCCGAAGGCGTCCTTTGTGGATGATCTCAATGCTGACTCACTCGACCTCGTGGAGTTGATCATGTCTATGGAGGAAGAGTTTAGCCAGAACGGCACCACGATGGAGATTTCCGACGAAGACGCAGAGAAGATCATGACGGTGCAAGACGCCGTTGACTATCTGAAAGACCTCGGCATCGAAGACGCGTAGCTACACGTCACCAGCCGCCGCGCCAGTGCTCATCAGTCAACGAGCAGGGCGCGGCGTCTTGGCCCCAGCCACAAGCCACCGCTGACCGTGGAATTCCTAGGCATCGGCCTCCCAGAGCTTCTCGTTATCCTGCTCCTGATCCTGATCGTGGTAGGACCCAACCGCTTGCCCGAGATGGCGGCGCGACTCGCGCGCTTTATCCGGGCAGCGCGCAGGTACAGCTCGCAGGTAACGAAGGACTTCAACGAGACCGTCGCTGAACTCGAGCAAGAGTACGACGAGATGAAGGGCGAGTGGAAGGAAGTCGGCCAGGGGCTCGATGAGAGCGTGAAAGAAGTCAGCAAGGAGCTAGCGGCCGCCGACAAGGACATCAAGGAGGCTCTCGACGACGCGAGCGCGGCGGCCGACGAGCCCTCCAAGCCAACAACACCGGCTACGTAGCCACTCTCGATGGCCGATCAGCCCCAAGCCGAAGACTCCTCTCCCAACGACGAAGAGCAAGCCAGCCGCACCCAGACGATCCTGGGCCACCTCCAGGAACTGCGCTACCGCGCGATGGTATCGGCGGGGGCCCTGGTAGTCGGCATCGCCGTTTCGTTCTGGCCGCTCACGGGCATGTTTATCGACTTCTTGGCCGAGCCAGGGCGGGAGCAGGTCGAGAATTTCGAGCTGATCTTCACCGAACCGCTGGAGTACTGGACATCGTACTTCAAAGTGTCACTCCTCCTGGGAATCTCGATCTCCATGCCCGTGCATATCTATCAAGTGCTGGCCTTTGTCAGCCCTGGCCTTACCTGGAACGAGCGCAAGTGGCTCTATCCGATTGTGATCGGGGCGACACTCTCGTTCCTTGGAGGCGCGGCGTTCGCCTACTACATCGAGCTGCCGCCCGCGTTGAAGTTCCTCATCGACCAGCCTGGCGACGTCACCGACATCCGCCCGTTCATTAAGATCCAAAGCTACATCGACTTCGTCACCAGACTGATCCTGGCCACAGCGCTCGTGTTCGAGCTACCACTCGTGGTCATGGGGCTGGCAAAGATCGGCATCGTCACGTCGAAGAAATTGCTGGGCTGGTGGCGCTACGCCATCATTGGAGCGTTTGTGGCCGCCGCCATCGTAACGCCATCGATTGACCCCGTAACGCAGTCGTTGGTGGCGGGCCCGATCATCGTTCTCTACTTCGTGGGCATTGCGCTTGCGAAGCTCGTAGAAGGCAGCCCGATGATAGCGCGGGATTAGGTTCGGATTGACCGCGGTTAAGGCCCGTGATACTATCGCTACAAAGATGGCGAGGATCTTCAACTGAGGTGGTATAGCGCCAGATCGGTAATCACCGGGGCAACCGGTGGTTTCTTCAGCGGCCTCACCGGTGTCGGCGGCGGGGTGGTCATGGTTCCCCTCCTCACGAGTTTGCTTCGCCTGCCGCAGCACCTAGCCCATGGCACATCGCTCGCAATCGTCATATTTGTCGCAACCGCCGGGCTTGCCGGGTACTGGCGCACGGACAACGTCGATTGGGGCCTCGCGCCGTGGTTGGCCCTCGGTGGCGCGGCCGGGGCGTATGTGGGGGCTGTGTCCATGTCGAAGCTGGCGCCTCGTGCGCTCCGTTTTGTCTTCGGCGTGTTCCTCCTCGGCGTTGCCGTTCGCATGTTCATTTTGTAGCCATGCTAGAGATACTCGCCCTGTTACTGATCGGATTCGTCGGCGGCTTCGCGGGCGGGTTGCTGGGCATCGGTGGCGGCGCCATCTACGTCCCAGCCATGGTGCTGATCCTGGACGAGCAGCAGCACATTGCCCAGGGCGCTTCGCTGGCCGCGATCATCGCGACGGCGGCCGTGGGTGGCTACACGCACTTCCGCCGGCAGAACGTGGACGTGCGCACCGTGCTGTGGGTCGCGCCCATAGCGGTGATCGCCGGCTTCGCCGCCGCGCTGCTCGCCGACTCACTGGACGCGGGTACCTTACGCCGGGTCTTTGCGGTCGTATCGCTCTATTTTGCGCTCACAATGATCATCGGAGCCCTCCGGCAGGAGCCGGCCACCAACCAGGAAAAGGAGATGGCCTAACCATGGACGACGCAACAATCGCGCTCCACGACCTCAGCGAACAGGTAGCGGCCTGCCCCAAGTGCGCGCTCTCCAAAACGAGGACCAAGGCCGTACCCGGCGCCGGCGATCCTCACGCGGACATCGTCTTTATCGGCGAAGGTCCTGGCTACAACGAGGACCAGCAGGGGCTGCCGTTTGTCGGCCAGGCCGGCAAATTCCTCGACGAGCTGCTCGCGTCGATCGACTTGCGGCGCGAAGACGTCTACATCGCCAACGTAATTAAGTGCCGGCCGCCGAACAACCGCGATCCTCAGCCTGGCGAGATCGAAGCCTGCGCGCCATGGCTGGACCAGCAACTCGACATCATCAAGCCACGCATGATCGTCACACTTGGGCGCTTCTCCATGAGCCGCTACTTTCAAGGGCAGACGATCGGCCGTATTCACGGCCAGCCTAAAAAGATCGATGGCGTTGTCGTGGTGCCGATGTATCATCCGGCGGCGGCGCTCCACCAAGCGAACCTGCGCGGTACGATCATGGAGGACTTTAAGAAGTTACCCGGGATCCTGCGGGAGCTAAGCCAGAGCGCGGAAGAGCCAGCGAAGCCAGAACCAGTGCAGATGAAGTTGTTATAGAGGAGCTATGCCTACTAGAAAGAAACTACGCGTAATCCCGCTCGGCGGGCTTGGGGAAATCGGCAAGAACATGATGCTGTTTGAGTACGGCGACGATGTGATCGCCGTCGACGCGGGCCTCATGTTCCCGGAAGAAGAGATGCTAGGTATCGACTTGGTGATCCCTGACGTCGGCTATCTCTTGGACGGCCGCAAGCGTCTGCTTGCGATCTTCCTCACGCACGGGCACGAAGACCACATCGGCGCCCTCCCATACGTCCTTCATCAGATCTCCGCGCCTGTGTACTGCACGCCACTAACTGCGGGTCTCATCAGAGTGAAGCTGAAGAACGCGAAGGTCAAGAATGTGGACATCCGCATCCTCAATCCCGGCGAAACGGCAAAGGAGGGGCCGTTCGAAGTCGAGCCGTACAGCGTCGCGCATAGCGTGCCAGATTCCACCGGCCTGGCCATCAAAACGCCGGTTGGCATGGTGATCCACACCGGCGACTTCAAGCTGGATCACACGCCCGTCATGGGACAGTCCACAGACCTCGCGCGATTGGCGCGCCACGGCGACAAGGGAGTCCTACTCATGCTAGCTGACTCCACCTATGCGGAGATACCGGGCTACACGCCATCCGAGCAGGTCGTCGGCAAGGCGCTCAACCAGATTATGGCGAAGGCGCCCGGTAGGGTGATTGTCACCACGTTCGCCTCGCTCATCGCGCGCGTACAGCTCGTCATCGACGCCGCAGTCGAATACGACCGTCGCCTGTTCGTAACCGGCCGCAGCATGGTGGATAACGTCAAGATGGCGATGGACCTCGGCTACCTAAAAATGCCGAAGGGCATGATGGTGAGCGTCCGCGAACTCGATCACATTCCCCACGAAAAATTAGCGATTGTGACCACCGGCAGCCAGGGCGAACCGACGTCCGCGCTTACGCGGATGGCGAACCAGGACCACCAGCACATTACGATCGTCCCCGGCGACACTGTGATCCTCTCCGCGAGCGCAGTTCCGGGCAACGAAAACCTCGTCTACCGTACAATCGACAACCTGTTTCGCCTAGGCGCTCGCGTACTCTGGAACCGCATCGCGGATGTCCACGTGCGCGGCCACGCCGCTCAGGAAGAGCTGAAGATCGTTCACTCGCTGGTGCGGCCCAAGTACTTCGTGCCCATCCACGGCGAGTATCGCCACATGGTGCTCCACGCCGACCTCGCGAGTGAGCTTGGCATGCCCGATGAGAACATCTTCGTGATGTCCGACGGAGACGTGCTCGAGATCGACAACAAGGGTGCGAAGATCACCGGGTCCATCCCGGCCGATTACGTCTACGTTGACGGCCTGGGAGTCGGCGAGATCGATCACGTGATCCTGCGCGACCGTAACCACTTGGCAAACGACGGCATGGTCGTGGTCATTCTGGCAATCGAAAAGAAGACCGGCCGGATTGTAGGCGAGCCGGAGATCCTATCGCGCGGGTTCGTCGACATCGATGAGTCTGAAGAACTCCTAAAGCGAACGGCCGACGTCGTTGTCAAGTCGCTGGCAGGCGCCGATCACGTCGCAGAGTGGGACGTCGTCAACAAACAGGTCAAAGAGGCGGTTGCGCAGTTCCTCTACAAGGAGACGAGGCGAAGACCGATGATACTGCCCGTCAGCATAGAGGTCTAGCGGCCGCCGAAAAGTACGAACTAGAGATGAGCGAAGACGGCGCCTAACAGTAAACTAGCCGCGGCCGCCGGCGATCAGTTCGTGCTCTGGCAGACGGAGCAGGTACATCATCGCGATAATGCCGATCGCCGGGCCGGGCGCCAGGAACGCGAACGTCCACTCCCAGCCGATCGAGTCTCTCAGGATCGGTACCAGCCAGATCGTGACGACCGTCAGCGAGAAGCCGATCGCCAATTGGACCGTCAGCGCGGTGCCAACGTAGAGCTGATCGCACACTTCGCTGACGATCGTCGAGAACTGCGCTGAGTCCGCCACGACGGTCAGACCCCATACGAGCCCGACCGCGAGCACGATCGGCCACGGCCCGCCGAAGACAAAGCCCGCAAGGATGGCGCAGCTTCCCGATATCGCCATCGCCGCGGCCGTCGTGCGCGTCCTGCCCCAGGCATCACCCAGCACGCCGCCGAGCCAGCAGCCGACGGCCCCGATGCCGATCACAGCGAAGGTGCCCAGGGCGGCAGCTCCATCCGCGTCCACATGCCCATCCAGCGCGAGGCTGTCCGTGAAGAACGCCAGAAACCAGGCCCACATCGCGTACAGCTCCCACATGTGGCCGAAGTAGCCAATCGATGCCAGCCGGATCCCGCGATTCGTGAAGAGCTGTCCCGCCTGCCTCGGGTTGAAAGGGGCCCGAGCGAACGGATACGGGCCCTCGCGCACGCCGAGCTGTGTCACCAGCGCACCAACGAGCGTGATCAGTGACGTCGCGACGATTACGCCACGCCAGTCAAGGCCGCCCGCCCCGTTGACCAGATGCGGCAGCGCCGAACCCAAGGTCAACCCGCCGACCATCACGCCCAGAGCCATCCCCCTCCCCTCCCGGAACCACGTGGCCATGATCTTCAACGTGACGGGATAGACTCCGGCAAGAAACGCGCCCGTCGCAAAGCGCAACGGGATCGCCAGCTCCGAACCATCGGCGAACACAATGCCAAAGTTGGCGACAGCCGCTCCGGCCGCCGAGAGCACGAGCACCCGCCTGGGAGGGAAGACATCCGCGATACTCAACAGCGCGGAGGCCAGCGCTCCGAAGACGAAACCGACCTGAACGGCGATTGTGAGCAACGAGACTTCGGTGGTGGATAGCCCCCAATCGTCTCGGAGTTGCGGCACGACCGCGGAGGCCGAGAACCAGGTGGTCATCGTGAGGACGGTGACGGCGGCCATCGTCGCGAGCGCGGCCATCCGGCCATCTACGCGCCGCTCTCCAGACTCAGCTACCATGCCGTCTCTATAGCACAGTTCTCCAGCGAGGCGTGTAATCTAGGGGCTCAACTGCTAAACTGCTAATGCAACAGTGCCCTTAACTAGTGGGTTTCCCACACAGGTGCTATAATTGCCGACGTACGCATATGCCTGTCGCTTCGGGGTGGAGCGCGGGTGTAGGGCTCGCACGTTCTGGCGAGCAAGGAGATCGTGGCTAAGGTACGATCGCGACCCCGCCCCAAGCCTGCCGCACGCCACGGGCGCGCGAAGCCTGCGCGTCCCAACGTAGGACGCCGGCGACGCAAGGCATCTCCCCTAGCATCTGTAGGCAAGCTCGTCTTCCGCATTGAGGCGGTTGGCGTCGCCCTGCTTGCCGTCGCGCTCCTCGCGATCCCTTGGCTCGTCCCGGCGACCCGTGGCGCAACAGATTTGCGCGATGGCATCGTCAGCACGTTCGGCCTGCTCGTATTCGCGTTAATCGGCCTGATCGCCTACTTAGGTCTCGCGGTGGTCCGCAGACGATTCGACGAGCTCTTCGCGTCCTGGCGCCCGTGGACCATCGGGTTCCTGGTCCTTGGGTTCACGAGCGGCCTGCTTGGATTTTTTCGTCCTGATTGGCAACTGGGCGGCGTCTCCCTCAATGACGTCACTGCCGGCGGCGATTTAGGCTACCTAATGGCCGGCAGCCCGCTCGGCGTACTGGCGTGGCTCACACTAGGTCTGGGTGCCTTTTCGATTATCACGCCATCCGGAGCGCAATCGACTGCGCGTAACATCGGTCGCGGCCTTCGTACGGTCTGGAACTGGGGCCTCCCAAAACGAGCATTCGAGTCAGCGCGCGCGCTGACGCAGCTCGTATTCCCAACGCGAACGCCGCCTCGGGGCGCCGAGAAGGTGCCGCTGGACAGCGTGATCTGGGCACAGCAATCGGAACCGGCGCCGGAAGCGCCCCTTGCCGTTGCCGAACAGCCGGCGGAGCCAGAGCCACCACCTCCCGATGTTGGCGAGCAGGTGAGCCTGCCGCTGAACGGCGCGGCCGAGGATGATGACGAAGACGATACGCCCGCAGTAGGCGCCAAACAGCGCAATGCCCACGATGGCTGGCAGTTGCCCGCGCTGGACTTGCTGGTCGAAGTCACGAATACGGAAGGTCAACCGGACAACACAGACCGCGCTCGCATACTCATAGAGGCGCTGGCCTCGTTTGGCGTCAACGCGAAGGTTGTACAAGTGAACGAGGGGCCGACCGTGACGCAGTTTGGGATTGAGCCTGGCTGGGAAGTAAAGACGAAGCGAATCCAGGAACGCGACGCGACCGGCAAGCTGGTGCTCGATCGGGAGGGCAAACCAAAGACGAGGCTCGAAGAGGTCTCGCGGACGCGGGTGCGCGTCAACCAGATCACGGCACTCTCGAACGACTTAGCACTCGCGCTGGCCGCCCCATCGCTGCGCATCGAGTCGCCCGTGCCAGGCAAGCCGTTCGTGGGAATCGAAGTCCCCAACCGCACCGCAGCGCTCGTCACGCTGCGAAGCGTCGTCGAGTCCGCGCCGTTCAAACGCGCTGCCATGCGGTCACGCTTGACGCTGGCGCTGGGGAAGAGCGTTTCGGGAGAGCCCAGCGTGACCGACCTGGCTAAGATGCCCCACCTCTTAATTGCGGGCGCTACTGGCAGCGGCAAGAGCGTCTGCATCAACTCGATCATCGCCTGCATCCTGATGCACGCGTCGCCGGAAGAAGTGCGCTTTGTCATGATCGACCCCAAACGCGTAGAGCTTGCGCCGTTCGCCGACATCCCGCACTTGGCCTTCTCGTCAATCATCACGGAGATGGACCAGATCGTTGGAACGCTGCAGGCCGTGATCCACGAGATGGAGAGCCGCTACCGGCGGTTCGCGCAGCTATCCGTCCGCAACATCGAGTCCTTCAACAAGCATCCCAGCGTCGAGAGCAAGCTGGCCTACTGGGTCGTCATCATCGACGAGCTGGCGGACCTGATGATGGCCGCGCCCGTAGAGGTCGAGCGGCAGCTCTGCCGGCTGGCACAGCTCGCCCGCGCGACCGGCATCCATCTCGTGGTTGCGACACAGCGTCCGTCCGTGGACGTGGTGACCGGCCTGATCAAGGCGAACTTCCCGACGCGCATCGCCTTCGCGATGAGTTCGCAAGTCGACTCACGCACCGTGCTGGACACAGCGGGCGCGGAGAAGCTGTTGGGCCGCGGCGACATGCTCTTCATGCCCACCGACGCCGCCAAACCGCGCCGGCTTCAGGGCGTTTTCGTCTCCGACAAGGAGGTCGAAGAGGTCGTCAAGTTCTGGACGCAAGATCGCTTCGAGGGGATCGACCGCGAGATGTTCGACAACCTGTTGAAGGAGGCGAAAGCGGCGGTCGAAAAGGAGGCGACGCCTAGCGATGACCCGATCATGAAACAGGCGCTCTCGCTCGCCCGCGAACACCGCACCATCAGCACATCGATGCTGCAGCGCCGCCTGCGCATCGGCTACCCGCGAGCGGCCCGCCTGATGGACGACCTGGAGGAGCGTGGTTACGTAGCGCCTGCCGAGGGCACGGGGAGCCGTCAAGTCCTGTTGCCCGAGTACGGCGATATGCCCGCCGCTACCGATTCTGAGGTCGAAGAAGGCGCAGAGGTCACATAACTCATCTCGCGCTAGCGCAGGCACTTCCTCTTGGGCCAACTGCGCGCTAACCCGCAAGCGCCCGATTCGTTATGATCAACTCAGCCCGCTTTCTAGCGCTAGGTGATGCTCCCGCCCAATGCCCAGCCCCCTGCGAATCCTCCTCACATCCTGCGCCTGTCTCTCCCTGGCGTTGCTGTTCAGTTTCGGCTGGCAGGAAGAGCGCACAGACGCGGGTCAGATAGTCCCCTTCGTACAGTCCGAGGTGCGAGCCTCAATCGCCCTGCAATCGACAACCGACGTTCTGGTGACGTTACGCGGGCCTACATCGATTGCGGGGCTCTCGCCGGCTAGCCCCGGCGCCAAGTGGGTCATGGCGCTGCGGCAGAACATTGTCCTCGCAGGCTTGGCCGAGGACGAGTTCATTACCACGCGCCGGTACGAATCGCTGCCTATCCTGGCCGGACAAGTCAACGCCTCTGGGCTGGCGAAGCTCGACGCCCACCCGAACGTGGAAAGCGTGACAATCGACGGCATCGGATCGATCGCGACTGGTGAGACGCTGCCCATCATCCACGCGCCGGAGGTGCATGATAACGGCTTCACAGGCGAAGGCGTGGTCGTTGCCGTCCTGGACACCGGTGTCGACATCGACCACCCCGACCTGGCGGACGACATCCTCTACGAGGCGTGCTTCGTCCAGGGTGAAGACTGCCGTGGAGAGCATCCTGGAGAGGACGAGCACGGCCACGGTACGAATGTGGCTGGCATCATCACCAGCGATGGTACGATCGCGCCCCTCGGCGTGGCGCCAGACGCGAAGATCGCGGTGTATCGAGTATTGACGAGCAGTGGGTTCGGCCGCTTTTCGGACTGGATCGCCGCGCTTGACGACATTCTTGCGAATCACACCGAGGTGAACGTCGTCAACATGAGCCTGCAAAGCAGGGAAGGCTGCCCGTCATTAGCCCTGACGCTCGCCATCAGCACGCTCCGCGACGAGGGCGTGGCGACATTCGTCGCGTCCGGCAATCATGGCAACAAGAATGGCCTGTTGGTCCCGTCGTGCGTCGCGGAGGCGATCTCGGTCGGCGCGACGTACGACGGCAACATCGGCTCCATTAGCGGCTGGAAGAGCGACTGCACGGACCAGACGACGGCCGTAGACCAGGTCACCTGCTGGTCGGACTCCGATAACTCGCTCGACCTGCTGGCGCCCGGCGCGAGGGTGACCTCTACAGGCATGGGTGGCGGCACGATCACGTTCATGGGTACATCTCAGGCGTCCCCGCATGCAGCCGGCGTGGCCGCCCTCCTCTTTCAGGCGTTCCCAGACCTCAGCGTGAACGAACTGGAGGCGCGGATGAAGTCAGCAGGCACGCTACTGACAGACGACCTGGATGACAACGATCCCTCGACGAACCGCACGACGCCACGCGTTGATGCCAGAGTCGCGCTCCTCAACCCCAACGAAGACACGGATGGCGACGGCTGCACGAACGGAGAAGAGTTTGGCGGGGACCCCAGGTTCGGCGGCCAGCGTAACCCGCTCAACCCATGGGACTTCCACGACGTAAACGGTGACGGGATCATCACGCTGTTCGACGACATTCTGGCCGTCATCAACGGCATTGGGACCGGCGGGAACGACCCGCTGCTCGACCGCTCCCCCGCTCCCCCCGCCGGACAGCCGTGGCAGCAGGGCCCACCCGATGGCACGATCGACGTGGCGAACGACATCCTGGGCATCGCTTCGCAGTTCGGACATCGCTGCGTTGGCGCGCCCTGACCGTTCGTGTAGCGCCCGATTCACGTACAATGCCTCGCAATGTTTGGCCACCTCGTTCGTAATAGCCTGCTAGCCCTCATCGCGATGGCGTTCTTCGCCAGCCAACTCGAGGCGTTCGGCGCTGATGGCCCGAGCGCTCCCGCAGGCGATGGGGCCATCTTCGAACGCGGCGATCTTAATCTCGAGATCGAAGCGCCCACCTCGCTGGCGTTCGGTCCCGATGGACGTCTCTACGCTTCAACTCAGAGCGACATCATCGCTATCACCCTCGACGACAACACGCATGACGTGGTCGCCATCGAGGAGATCGCAAGCGGCCTGAACGGCGTGCTGGGCCTCGCGTTCGACCACACAGCTCCGCCGGACGCGCCGATCACGCTGTACGCCTCCCACCAGGACGTCGAGGGAGTGCCGGGCTACTGGGGTCGCGTCAGTACGTTCACGGCGCCAGATTGGACGC
>JADFRJ010000246.1 GCA_022561355.1 Chloroflexota bacterium
TGGAGGCGATCGTCAAGAAGCTTGAACGCGACGGGACTGGCGAGCACAAAGTCACGTACCGCCTCCGCGATTGGCTCATCTCCCGCCAGCGCTACTGGGGACCACCGATCCCCATCATCCACTGCCCTGACTGCGGTCCCGTTGCCGTTCCGGAGGACCAACTCCCGGTCGAGTTGCCATATGTGGAGGAGTTCAAGCCTACGGGTACTGCTGAATCACCGCTCGCGCTCGTCGAGTCCTTCGTCAACACCACTTGCCCCGAGTGCGGCAAGGACGCCAAGCGCGAAACGGACGTCTCTGATACGTTCCTCGACTCATCCTGGTACTTCCTCAGATACCCGTCCACCGGCTTCGATGATCGTCCCTTCGATCCCGAGCTGACGAAAAAGTGGTTGCCCGTAAGCAGCTACATCGGCGGCAAGGAGCACTCGGTCCTGCACCTCCTCTATTCGCGCTTCATCACCATGGCACTACACGACATGGGGCATCTGCCCTTCGAGGAGCCATACAAGCGGTTCCGAGCCCATGGCGTCCTCGTCCTCGACGGCGCCAAGATTAGCAAGTCGCGCGGTAATGTCGTCAACCCCGACGACTACGTCGAGTCGCACGGCGCCGATACCCTGCGCACCTATCTCATGTTCTCGGGCCGGTATGACGAAGGCGGCGACTTCTCCGGCAAAGGCATCGAAGGTGTCTACCGCTTCCTCCATCGCGCGTGGGACTTGGTCGAGCGCTACCGCGGCCAGGATAGCGAGCCCGCTCCCGGAAGAGGCTGAGCGCTTGATACATCGCGCCATCAAAAAAGTCACGCTGGACGTAAGCGGACTGAAGTTCAACACTGCTATCGCTGCGCTCATGGAGTTCAGCAACGCACTCCAGCGCCGCCCTGAGCTTCACGCGACCGAGGTCCAAACGCTGCTCCTCCTGCTCGCGCCCTTCGCGCCACACGTCACGGAAGAGCTCTGGGAACAGATCGGCGGGCAGTACTCCATCCATCAGCAGGCCTGGCCAGCGTACGATGACGATCTCGCCAAGCTGCAGGAGGTCGAGGTCGCCGTTCAGATCAATGGCAAGACGCGGGACGTCATCAGCGCGCCAGCCGGTAGCGACGAGGGCGCTGTGGTGGAGCTAGCGAAGCAGTCAGAGCGCGTCCAGCGCCATCTCGGCGAACGTCCGGTGGTGAAAACAATCTTCGTCCCAGATCGCCTCGTGAACTTCGTAATCAAACCCTAGACGAGGCAGAGAAACACGGTCACCTTCTCGCCGTGCACGATCGCCTCAGGCGGCCTGCGTACCCGATTTGCGCAGTGCCCCAGCGCGAGCGGCCTGGACCAGGGTGTTCGGGTCGTTGCCATCTACTCCGTACGTGGCGGCGCCGCCTTGAATGTCCCTGATGGCTGGCTTCCCCGGCAAACGGGAGAGTTCCGCAGCGACGGCCCCCTGTAGCCTCTCAAGGAGCAACTCTCGTTCCTCCTCGCCCGTCCCGATGGAGAGGATAGCTAGCTCCCTACCGCTCAGTTGGGCCACGATATCCGAGCGATGAATGACACTCTCTATCAGCTCCCCGAGACGGTCCAGGGTCGGTGCGCTCCCACTGACGCGGAACACGAGAATTGAGAACACGCCAGCGCTGTGCTCGGTCCGATCACACTCGAGGGACAGCCGATCGTACAGATATGCGCGGTTGCGCAGACCGGTCGCTTCATCGTAGACGCTCGTCCAAACCACCATGCCTTCGCGGCGGCGTCGTGCGAGCTCCTGGCAGGTCATAGCGGTAGCGGCGGTGAGGGCGACGCCAAGCAGCAGGTAGGTTGTGAACGCAAGTTCTGGCGTGTAGTCCTCCGTGTCAAGCCCGCTCGGCAGCCACGGAATCGCCCAGAGTAAAAACAGGGCGGCCGTCGTGACGAAGGCAGCGAACGCTAGGCGCTTCAGGCGTAACCATCGATAGTAGCTCTTGTACGCTTGTTCGGCACTCTGCCAGACATCTCGAGACGGGGCCTCGATCCGTCCAACAGCCGCGGTCACACCGTCACCTTCCGGTTTGGCATCGCTCGGCGACACATTATCCAACTCTGCCATAGTTACTCGTTCTCCTCTCCGTCTGAGCATCGGTGGTAAGGCGACGCCGAATATCTATCAGAGGATAGTCTGTACGTGGCGGCGATGTAGACACTAGGCGCGGTGGCTCGCCCATCCAGATTGCACCGGCTGATCCGCTGGAAATACAGCAGTCTCCAGCTGCCCGGTCTCGCCCGACTGCTCCGAGAGATCGGGCGTGTCCTGCAAGAGCGTCTACCCGCGCGGTTATCTCTCTCCGCAGGCATCCTGCCCGACGTTTAGGGTTCTGTAGCAGCATCGCCTTAGGGCGGGGGCTTGGAGAGTCGAGCGAACCACTAACCTGCGCGACCGCTGCCCTTAAGCGAACCGCCAACCTGCACCGCCGGCGCCCTTAAGCGATCCACTAGCCGGCGCGTCCAGCGCCCTTAAGCGGTACCCTCTACGGGGTTTCCTGGAAGCCACCATCCGCGGCGGACGTGACGGTAATCAGTTGCGTGACGAAGAGGTCAAGTGTGATCAGAGACCCTTCTTCGGCCTCAGTGACGGACAGCATGGCCCAGTGGGTCATGAAATCGAACGACGTGAACTTGGCGAGGCGGATATCATAGGACGCCTCTGGCCCGTCATCCAGCATCAGCTCCCAAACGTCGCCGGCCAGCAGCTCCTCGTACAGCACAGAGATCTCGCTCACGGCCTCAGAACTCGTCCACTCCACGTGAAACGGCAGCTCCTCGCCCGGTCGCGCGTCGAGCAGCTTGGCATCCTCGGGCAGCGGAAAGTCTTCCGGTACCTGCTTCCTGATCTCGGAAGGTGCGAACGGGTCGTACACTGTCTTGAAGGGAGGAGCCTCCCCGTAGAACGCCGACGTGAAGTAGGCGGCAGGCACGATGACCGCAGCGAGCCCGATCCATGCCATCGCTCCCAGCTTGCGGCGCGCCGGCGGTACTTCGCCTGATGCTTCTTCCGCCACGGCAGACGTATCTTCGATTGGGGCCGGCTTACGGCCGGCGAACGCCAGCAGCACCACGGCGCCCAGCACCAGCGGCGTGATCCAGTAGATGCCGTTCGTGGTCGCCACGTAGTTGGCCGGGAGAACCTCGACTGAGCCATCCGGCCCGATCACACCCAATACCACATCCACCGCCGGGAACGGCGTCGCGGCCTGAGTCGCCAGCAGGCCAACGTAGAGACCGGCCAGGAGTATTGGTATGGCCGCCTGCCAGCGCACCTCCGTCCGCAGCAGCAATACCGCCGCGACCACTAGCAGGCCCCAGTCGTAGAAGTTCGCGTACGGCGTCACGATCAGCATCCCAAGGGCCGCCGCCGTGATCGCCGCCGTTCGCGTGCCGCGAGCCCAGGCGACCAACACAACGCCGAGACCCAGGAGCGAGAG
>JADFRJ010000247.1 GCA_022561355.1 Chloroflexota bacterium
ACATCGGCGTCTTCCCTTCTTGGGAGAGCGTCTCGCTCCGCGCAGCCAGGCCGTTCAGGTTGAAGCTGCGATCTTCCATCAGCTTCAGGTTGCCCAGCACCAGGCGGCGGCCGTCGACGTGCGCCTCGATGCCGTGGCCGGGCACGGCATTGAACTCCCTCGCCTCGGCGAGCGACAGGCCTCGGCCCTGCGCCTCTTGGACGATCGCCTCACCCAGCGGGTGCTCGGAGCCCCGCTCCGCGCTGGCGGCCAACCGCAGCAGCGCGTCCTCCGCATTGCCGTCGGTCGTTACGATGTCGGTTACCGAGGGCTTGCCTTCCGTAATCGTGCCGGTCTTGTCGAGGATCACCGTCGTGATCTTGTGCGCCCTCTCCAGCGCCTCTCCGCCCCGGATGAGGATGCCGTGCTCGGCGCCCTTGCCGGTGCCGACCATGATCGCCGTTGGCGTGGCGAGACCGAGGGCGCAGGGGCAGGCGATGATCAGCACGGCGACCGCGGCCAGAAGCGCGAACGTGAAGGCCGGCGACGGGCCAACGGCCAACCAGACTACAAAGACGCCCAACGCGATGCTGATGACGGTCGGCACGAAGTAGGAGGCGATGACGTCGGCTAGCCGCTGGATCGGCGCCTTCGAGCCCTGCGCCTCCTGCACCAGCCGGATGATCTGTGACAGGGCGCTGTCCTTCCCAACTTTGGTCGCGCGGAACCGGAAGCTGCCGGTCTTGTTGAGCGTCGCGCCGAAGACATCGTCCTCCGGCCCCTTCTCCACGGGCAGGCTCTCGCCGGTGAGCATCGATTCGTCCACCGCGGAACGGCCCTCGACGACGACGCCATCGACGGCGATCTTCTCGCCCGGGCGGACGACGACGATGTCGCCCGCCGCGACCTCATCGATCGGGATGTCCTGTTCTTGGCCGTCGCGGACCACGCGGGCCGTCTTCGCGCGCAGGCCCATCAGCCGCTTGATGGCAGCCGAGGTCTGGCCCTTGGCGCGCGCCTCCAGCCAGCGGCCGAAGAGGATCAGGCCGACGATGACGGCGGCCGTGTCGAAGTAGACGTCGGCGCTGACGCCGGCCGCGGTCTCGATGGACCCCGGCCAGACTGTGGCGACGACGCTGTAGGAGTAGGCGACGCCGGTACCGACTGCTATCAGCGTGTTCATGTCGGCCCGGCCGTGACGGCCGACCTGCAAGGCGCCGCGATAGAAGCGCAGGCCGGCCCAGAACAGGACGGGCGTCGCGAGTATCCAGGAGATGATGTTGATCGCGCCCGGACGGATCTCGTCCAGAAGCGGGATGCGCGAACTCTGCGACAAGACGATCAGGATGGCGCCCAGTGTCAGGGCGAAGATCATGCGAACGCGGAGGCCGCGTTCCTCTTCGGCGCGCTCCGCGGCCTCGGTATCCTCGAGCAGCGCTGCTTGGTCGATCTCGCGGGTCAGCTCGTAGCCAGACGCCTCGACGGAGCTACGAAGCTCGCGGAGGGTGACGTCGGGCTGGATCGAGATCGTCACACGTTCCGTAGCGAGGTTCACGTCCGCCGTTTCGACGCCATCGACCTTGAGCAAGGCGCCCTCTACGTGCCTGACGCAGGAGGCGCAGGTCATGCCCTTGACAGCAAACGTCTGGGTGACCTGCTCCTGCTCGTGTTCTTTGGTTTCAGTTGTCATGCCTTTACCCTCATGTCTCCCGTTCCAGTGCCTACTTGTTCGCTAGCTCGTACAGTTCGAGCAACTCACCGATCACCTGCTCGTCACGGCCCTCCTTGACGCCCTCGATGACACAGGTGTGGAGGTGGCCATCGAGCAGAACGCCCTCCAGCTTTTCGATCGCCCGGCGGACGGCGTATGTCTGCTTGAGGATGTCGACGCAGTAGGTGTCCTGTTCGATCATGCGCCGGATCCCACCGAGATGCCCTTCGATGTAGTTCAGCCGCTTGAGTGCGGCCGCGCTGGTCGTGGATTGCATGTGCTTGCTCCTAACCCATACCCCCTGGGTAGGGGTATACACAGTATACCTGGCCGCCGGCCGCGCGTCAACCGGGTACTGCGCCTAGCGAGTGCTCGTTCTGCATCAGCTTGTCGTGGTTGTCTGCGACTTGTGCGGAGTAATAGACGGCCGGCGCTATGAAGAGCACGGAGACACGTTCGCCTGACGGCGTGCAGCACATTGATACCTAGCACACCTCTCGCCATGGGAGCCGGCCTGATGCGTTGTGCTGCGTGCGTGACCATGGTGTTCCTCTTTCGTTCGCTAACCGCTGTAGTTCCAGCCGGTGTAGGAAGAAGTCAGCGGCTCGGCTTCACGAACGAGCCGGCCGTCCACTACTTCCCCGATGACGATTGTGTGATCGCCGGCGGGCACGAATTCTTCAACGCTGCACTCCAGCCAACCCATGGCAGCTTCCAGCACAGGGCAGCCGCTCGCCGTCTTCGTATAGGGGATGCCCTCTAGCTTGTGATGGACCTCGGTCGCGACAGCCCCAGTCCGGCCTTTGACCTTGGTGCCGTAGTATGGCTGGGCGAACCTGGACGCGAGTTCCATGCCGGGCTCCTCCTGAGAGAGGAGGTTGACCGTGAACGCTCGGCTGGCTCGGATGTTTTCCAGCGTGTGGGCGTCGTTCTCGAAGGAGACCGCCAGGAGGCGAGGTTCGAACGAAACCTGCATCACCCAGTCCGCCATCATGCCGTTGATGTCGCCGTCCGCCGCGGAACCCACGATGTAGAGGCCATACGGCATCTGGTCCATGACTTTGATAACCTGCGCTGCTTCCATGATGAGACCTCCGTCTTGATCTGCTGCTCCCGCCGGTAACGGTAAGGTGCGGGCTTGCGGGGAGCAGCCCGCACCTGTCGCGTTTACCCCAGGACGAATGCCGCCCCCGGGATCCGGCGCACCAGCGGGTGACGTCCGATGATCGCGTCGAGCCCCATGATGCGTCCGGCGCCGAGCGCGCCCAATGCACCGAGTACGAGTATGTAGATCAGGTAGTACTCCATGAACGGGTTGTGCTCCGGCGGCAGCTGCGCAAGGTAGAACAGCAGCATCATGGTGGCGCCCCAGAACGCGGCAAAGCGTGTGAGCACGCCAAAGATCAGCGCGATGCCAATCAGGATCTCACCCCAGATCACGAGCTGTTCAATCGCTCCCAGGGCGGCGCCGTTATCGGCGATGCTCTGGAATACGCCGCTGAGTGGACCTTTGGTCGCGTGGAGCAGGAACCCTTCGGCGCTGAACCCGCGGATCAGCTTGTCGAACCCGGCCCAGACGAAGATCCAGCCCATGGTCAGGCGAAGCCCGACTACGACTGCGGGAAGCACTCGGTGCGCTACCTCTGCCGACCATTCGGTCTCCTGGGGCGGTAGTCCGGTCCCCTGTAGGGTAGTCATCGTTTCTTCCTCCTTTCAATCCCATACCCCCTGGATGGGGGTTGTGTTTGCAACTCCAGCCT
>JADFRJ010000042.1 GCA_022561355.1 Chloroflexota bacterium
CAAAGCTCAACTCGTCCGACATGCGTGGCTGCGACTTGCGCGGCGCCGATCTGCGCAACACGAACATGCACCGCACCGTTCTCACGGGATCTGACCTGCGAGATACACGGATCGGCAGGCTTGGCATCGGCGATCAGCGGATGTGCATCTCACCCGCGACGTTCAAAGACGTGAACTGGGAGCGCGATGAGTTGGAACGCATCCTTGAGATGATCAACCTCAATCCCGACTACGAGGTCCGTTACGAGATCGTGCCGCGTGCTGAAGAGCAGCACGGCAACTGAGCACGCGCAGGCTGCAAGGAGGTAGCTGAGTTGACAACGATCGTTCGGCCGGCGGAGCAAGCCGCAGCCGCAACAACCACCACCGAAGGCTGCTGCCTCTGCCAGAGCAGACGGCAGAAGCTCTTCCTCGATGCAAAACAACGAACGGTCGTCGAATGCGAGGACTGCGGACTGCGAGCCCTCAGCCCAATGCCAACACTGGACCGCATGATCGAGATCAACGAGGAGACCGTCCACCCTTTCTTCAGCGCCTGCCTGGAGGACGAGGAGTCCTACCGCGCATACTTCGAGCCGAAGCTCGATGAATTGCAGCGCATTCAGCCGGAAGGCCGGCTGTTGGACGTCGGTTGCGGCGCCGGCTTCTTCCTTGACGCCGCTCGCGGTCGCGGCTACGACGTTTCGGGCGTCGACCTGTCGCCGGTACCCGCGGCGCATGCCCGCGACAGGCTCGGACTCGATGTGACCGTCGACAGCCTGTACGGGCTGGACGCGCCCGCGGGCGCGTTCGACGCCGTGACGATCTTCCAAACGATTGAGCACGACCCAAACCCAGATGCGCTCTGCGCGGAGCTGTTCCGCATCGTCCGGCCGGGCGGCGTCCTGATGGTGACAACACCGGCGGCAGACGGCTTCGTGGCGCGAGTGATGGGGCGGCGCTGGTTCGGCTATCGCAACGTGGAGCACGTCTCGTTCTTCAGTCAGGACAGCCTGCGGCACGCGCTGGAGGCGGCGGGGTTCGAGATCGAACTCTTGGAGGTGGAGCACGGGAAGAAGCTCTCGATGAAGTACGTGCTTAACAGGCTGATCAACTACTACTACGATCACCGGACGTTCCTGCGCAACGGCCTGCGGGTGCTGCACCCCGCCATGATGGTGCTGGGCAAGGTTCCTCTGTTCGAGCCGTGGGCTCACCTTTACGCCGTAGCCCGCAAGCCAGGCGCCCCCGAAAGCGTCATCCCCGAAGCGCTGCGGGCCTAGCACGAAGCCAGCCAGTGCGAGCGCTCTCGGTCTCAGCGATCAGCAAGCCTCAGTGGCGGGTCGCCGAACTTCGCGTGTCTTCGCTGGCGTTGTCGGTCGGAGGGCTGACGCTACTGGGCTTTGCGCTGCGCCTCGCGTGGGTGTTCTACACAGACACCATCCCGTTGGGAGGAGACCCGCACTGGTACTACGTGGTGGGGATCAACATCGCGCAGGGCGCCGGCTTCGTGGCATCGCGAAACGAACTCTGGGAGATCCCGGGGCCGGGCGCGCCGACGGCGTTCTGGCCTCCGGGCTATCCGTTCGCGCTAGGCGCGCTGTTCAAGGTATTCGGCGTTGGGATCTCGACGGCGCAGGTGCTCAACGCCGTGCTGGGAGCGATGACGATTCCGTTCGTGTTCGCGCTGGGCCGGCGGATCTTCGATGTCAGAGTTGGGCTTGTAGCGGCAGGGCTGTTCGCGATCTTCCCCAACGTGATCGCCGGCACTCCGCTGCTGTTCCCTGAGCCGCTATTCGGGCTGATCTTCGCCGTCGCGCTCTGGCTGCTTGTCACGTACTCGCCCGCGGAGTCCAACGGCTGGCGCGCGGTGGCCGTCTTCGGACTGCTGACGGGCATGGCGGCCCTCACGCGCGGGCAGGGCGCGCTCCTGCTGCCGATAGCTGCGCTCTACTGGTTAGCGATCGCGGGCTGGAGGCAAGCGGCGCTGTCGACTGGAATCGCCGCCATCGCGGCGGTCGTGATCATATCGCCGTGGACGATCCGAAACGCCGTGGAGTTGCACGCCTTCGTCCCAATCTCGACGAACTCAGGAGCGGCGTTGCGCGTCGGCCACAACGAAGACTCGATCGGCATGACGAAGTGGACCGACGATGACGTTGGCGGCTTCCGCATGTGGGAGTCGCCCTACCGGCCGGACTGGGAGGTGTTGGGCTATCGCGAGTACACGAAGCTCGCGATCGGATACGCGTTGACGCATCCCGTCCATGAGGTGGAGCTGGCCGGCCTCAAGATCTACCACCTCTATCGCTCCGATTCCACGGTGATCCCCTGGCTGAACACGCTGGGCGCAACGCCTCTCGAGCCGGAAGGGTTGCAGACGGCCCTACGCTACACGCTGGACGTCTCTTACTACGCCCTGATCTTCGTCACGATCGGGTCCGCCATCTTCTGGTTCCGGCGCGACGCGAAACGTTGGCTGCTCGTGAACGTCCTAGTGGTGTGGACGCTGTTCCACATCTTGTTCCTAGGCGAACCTCGCTATCATGTGCCGCTGTATCCGCTATTCCTCATCGCGGCGACCGGCGGCATCTTGGCCTGCATCGATCGCGTGCGGGCTGCGCTCGATGATCGACGCGAGGCGGCCGGGTAGGCACCGGGTTCGTACAGAGGCAGCGTGGTATACTGCCGCCTACTCGCGGCCCCATCGTCTAGTGGACTAGGACGCTGGCCTTTCAAGCCGGAAACACGGGATCGTACCCCGTTGGGGCCACCACCTACCTCCTGCCACCTCACTTCGCGGTACAACCCAGCATCGTTTTGGACACAAAACCAGACGGCTGGTGCGGCCGCTCTAGAGAGCAGGCCGGCACCAGCCGCCGAGACTACGCTGCTTCCGCCCTAGCAGCCGCCTGGGTTGAACTGGTTCACGACGCTAGTGATATCGTTCGGCAGATCGATGACGCCATCCCGCGGCCCGTGGTTCCAGAAATTGGGACCGTTCTGGAACGTAACTCCTCTATCGAAGTTCACATCGTACGGGGGATCGCCACCCGGGGCGAAGTGGTTGATGACCCCGAGGATGTCGTTGGCGAGGTCAATGACTCCATCCTTGGGAATGGAGACGTCATAGTAGTCCTCCGAATCGAGTGGGTTGCGCACACCGCCCACTGGGACGTTGAGCGTGTATTCCGCGCCGTTTCGGCAGCCATCTCCGTCAAAGTCCGCGTTGTCGTTGGTCAGAGTGGCCACGCGAGCGTCGATGCGTGTCGTCCATCTAGACGCCGCGCTGTCGAATACCCACCTGCCTGTCGCGGCCATCCGCACCAGGATCTGATTGGCCGTAAGGCTAGGCTGGGCGTCCTTGAGCAGCGCGGCGACTGCCGCGGCGATGGGCGTAGCGTGCGACGTTCCACACACGGTGGCAGTGCCGCCTCCTAGCTGCGTGGTCGTGATCCGGCAGCCGGGCGCAAGCAGGTCTAACTCGCCAGACGAGTTGGACCAGCAGGCGACCAGGTCTGGGGCCGTATTCTGGTCCGTACAGACGCCACCCCATGTGAAGGCCCCGGCCGCCTGATCGTATACGGCGCCAACCGACACGGCCCAGACATTGCAGGCGGGGAATGTCATGCCGCTCTTGTCGCCATTATTGCTGCTGGCCGCGAAGGGCAGCACGTCGCCAGAGAGCCGGAGGAGCGCCAACTCTGCTTCGATCATGTCATACATGGTGTTGCAGTTTCCTGGCAGCGGCTCTGTCAGCTGGAAGCTCATGCTCACGAAGTCTTCCTGATAGCCCCTGAGCCGGATGTCCTCCAGCGCAGCCGCCACGGCGTTCGCGTTAGGTGTCGAAGGATTGGTGATGCGGTAAGCGAAGATCCCCGCCTCCGGGGCGATGCCCTTGGGCGCCACTGTGCCATTGGATGTGATGTCGCCGCTGACCCGCGTGCCGTGGCCATCGACATCCTCAGCCGGATGAGATAGTAGCGGTCCGCAGAGTGTATGCATGGGGAAGCAGAGTTCGCCGACGATGCTATCGCTGAGATCCGGATGATCCGCTTCGATGCCACTGTCCAGCACGGCGATGGTGACGCCGGAGCCGTCGTAGCCCGCCGCATGGGCCACACCCGCAGAGACGAGAGCACCGCTCTCGGAAAGCGAGAGCGAGCCGAGTTCGGCAGCGCCAATGGATACTACGTCAGGATGATTCCGCAGCTTTTCCAGACCGGGAGCAGTAATGGTGGCAGCAAGCCCGGGCATCGTTTTGAATCCGCTTATCTGCGTAGCGTCCTCCGATCCCAACACGGACCACACGTTATTCTGAACTTCCTGGGCGTGCCGCGCCCGAAGGTCAAAGTCTATTCCCAACGCCAGCTCCCGGGTCCACTCTGCAACGGGGACTGCCACTAATTCGTCAAGATCTCTCAGCGAGATCAGCACCTTGACCTTGCCGTCTCGTTCGATCTCAAGCGCAATCCTGGGGTCGATAGCGGCTGTCGCCGTCTCCTGTAGTTGGGCCTCAGCCGGAAAGCTGAGCGCCAGTACGGTTGAGGCGACCGCCACTACCAAGGCAGCCATAAGATACTTGGTCATTACACGTTACTCCTATCGCCATAGGGCCCCCGCCATGAGCCGCTGTCTATCTGGATTTCGATCTATCCGCCAGCCGCATTCAGATTAGCGGCCACGGGCCGGGCCTGGCGGCGAACGTGCCGGGATCATGCTGGCCTCCTTTCCCTGAACGCTCTCGCTCGTCCCACGCGTCCTCAGCGAGGGTTAGCATTCCGTTTCGTCAATACCCCACCTCCGAAAGCGAGGCGTCATAATCCCCGCCCACCCATGACACGTACGGAGAAATCCGCAACTTCTCCAGGCCAGACGCATTGATGAAATCGCCGGCGGCGCGACGCTGCTCGAGGTCGGGTCCCAGCGCGGACACCAAGTTGGCTCGGCGCTCCGCTCTGAGTTGGTCGTATAGCTCCATATCCCACGCCGCGACGATCTCCTCGTACACCTCCCTTGGTTGGCCTGTGTAAGCGACAAACCCTGGAGGAAAACTCATTTCGCTGTAGACCGAGACCCACTCCTCCTCCTCCAGGTCTTCCACCACGCGGGGATCCACGGACACGTGATCACCTTCGATCGTGTGAAGGTTAACGTTGGGAAGGTGAGTGTCGCTGGTCACGTCCTGTTCGCCTACAGGCGCCGGGCTATCGCCTTCCACGCCTCGAATGCAGCCGGCGAAGGCGCCTATCGTTAGCAGCAGCAGCGGTAGGACGATAAGGAATGTCTTCCTGTTCATACGTGCCGCCTCCTGTTGTGTGTTCTAGGTTCGTTGGAGATGTCTCGACGCCCTGCCTGAGCGATCGTCAGCATAGGGCCGCCTCCTCTCTAGATGAGGCACCGAGACACAAGGCGCTCGCGTGCCTACTAGAGCAGACGCTAAAGGCGCCGAAATTGTTCCAGCGTTGTGGATTCTGATGCCGCGTCGATAGATCATTCGTCGCCCGCCAAGCGTGTGACGCCGTTCCGCGGAGCCTGCTGATGGCCTTGGGCCGCCTCCTGTCTGCCATAGACGATACGCGATTCCATGGGCCGCGTCAACCCCGGTGTTGGCCTGCTTCAGCCAGCCAGACGCAGCGCTTCGTCTATCGCGTTCGCCAGCCGCTGCGCCAGCGCCTCGCCAGGGGCTCCGTCCGTGAAATCACCGGGCGTAGCGTAGATGCCGTTGGAAGCCGTTACTCCGGCGAGACTCGCGACGAGCGGCCGCAGGCCGTGGTCGATGGCCAGCATGTGTTCGGCGATGGCGCCGGTCGCGATGAGGACGGCGACCTTGCCTGCAAGGTGGTCCTGTGGCATAAGGTCGAAGATCGTCTTGAGCAGCGCGGTGTACGTCGCTCGGTACACCGGCGTGCCGATCACGAGGATATGCGCGTGGGCGACGCGGTCCAGCGCCTTGCTGACGGCGGGATCTTCGCCGCGCGCGAGCAGCGCATCCGCCGGCAGCGCTGAGAGATCGATCAGACCGGTCTCCCAGCCACGGCCCGAAAGCAGCGTGAGCGCCTGCTCTACGAGGCCGCGCGAGCTGGAGGCCGGCGATGGGCTGCCAGAGATGCCGAGAGCGACCTTCTCATCCGTCATGGCCTGGCACTATACCCAACCTGCGCGCGCCGCGTGGTACACTGCGCCGCACATCGATTGGAGGTAGCAACTATGACGAGCGATACGGCATCACAGCTCAGGTTCGGATGGTTCATCCCGACGATCGGGGACACGAGCGCGTTCGGCGACCCGAACGCAACGATGAAGCCAAGCCTGGAGTTGTTCACAGACATCGCGGTCGCCGCCGAAGCGGCCGGCTTCGAGTACACGCTCGTACCCGTGCAGACGATGTGTTACGAGGCGTGGGTGACCTGTGCGATGGTCGCGGCGCGAACGACTCGGCTGAAGCAGCTCATCGCCGTCCGGGCCGGCTACATGCTGCCCGCCCAGCTGGCGAAGATGTTCACGACGTTCGACAAGCTGACGGAAGGCCGTGTCTACGCCAACCTGATCGCGGGACCCGGCGGCGGCGAGCAGGCCGCCGATGGCCTGTTCTATGCGCACGATGAGCGTTACGAAGTGATGGACGAGACGGTCACGCTCATGAAGCGCCTCTGGACCGAAGATGAACCGGTCACGCATCACGGCAAGCACTTCCAGATTGAGAACGGCATCGTCCGGCCGCGGCCGTACCAGCGGCCGCACCCGCCGTTCTACATCGGCGGCACGTCACCGGCCGCGAAGGACGTCGGCGCGAAGCACGCGGACGTCTACCTCTTCTGGGGCGACCGCCCGGAGAATATCGTGAAGCAGATCGACGAGGTGCGAAGCATCGCCCAGGGCTACGGCCGCGACCAGAGCATCAAGTTCGGCATGCGCCTACAGGTCGTGGTGCGCGAGACGGAGGAGGAGGCCTGGGAGGCCGCCGAGGCGATCATCGAAGGGGCGCCAAAGATCCTGACCGACGCGATCAAAAACTTGTGGAGCGAATCGCAGGCGAACACGAGAATGAAGGAGCTGGGGAAGGCGAAGGACTACCGGATCGACCGCCATCTCTGGAGCGGCCTGACGACGATCCGCACCGGCGCGGGCGTCGCCATCGTCGGGAACCCGCGGCAGGTCGCGGACACGCTGCAGGAGTTCATCGACATCGGCTGCACAGAGTTCTGCCTGTCCGGTTACCCGCACGCGGCGGAGGCCGAGCGCTTCGGCAAGCTGGTGATGCCGCTGTTCGAGGGCCGCATCACAAGCGAGCCACTGGTCGCGAGCGCGACCGAACCGGTACCTACCGCGTAGGCCTGCTATTCCCCTCCGCGCCTTCGACGGCGCTGCTGCATCAGTCTGCTGTAAAGCAGTAAGTCCTGATCGCTGTACGTCGCGTCGCCGGACTCTGTCTGGCGGCGCAGCGCCTTCATCGAGGCCTTCGTGAGCGCGACGGGCAGCGCCGGTTTCGAGACCACCTTCCGCGCCAGCTCCTTGGCGAGTTCCAGCTCCTTTCCGTCCTCCGATAGATGGCTGACGAGGCCGTAATCGAACGCCTGCTGCCCGGTGATGCGCTCGCAGAGGACGGTCAATTCCAGCGCCCGCTGGTGGCCGACAGCGCGGGCAAGCCGCGGGAGGGCATTCCAGCTCAGCGGAATGCCCAGCTCCACCTCCGGGATGGAGAACCATGTGCTGGGTCCGGCGACGCGGAAATCGCAGCAAGAGGCGAGCACAGCGCCACCGCCGACGGCGTAGCCGTGGACGGCAGCGATGGTGATCTGGTCGAGGTTCTCGATGGCCGCCGAGGTCCGGCTGCCGATGCCAGACTGGTGGCGCAGCTCCAGCTCGTTATCGGGGCCCGGTCTGCCCCACTCGCTCGTGTCTGCGCCCGCCGAGAACGCGGCGCCCGCACCTGCGAGGATGACGGCCCGCGTCTCAAAGTCGTCAGCCAGCCTGCGACAGACCTCCTGGATATCCAGGTGCATCTGGTTGTTGATCGCGTTGCGCTTTTCGGGACGGTTCATGCGCACGGTCATGACGGGCCCGTCCTGCTGAATGGATAACGTCTCGTAGGTCATGTCTTCACCTCCTGGATCGAGCCTAGTCTAGCCCGGTTGGGCCTGCCTTGCCACCTGACGCGCCACAGAACGAGGAAGGCCCCCAGTTTGGGGGCCTTCCTGCGAATGTTCCTGCGTTGGCCGCTTAGTCGCGGCGGGAGCGGAAGCCCGGCACATCGACCGTAGCCTCGGAGAGCTGCTTGCGAGCGTTGCTCAACCAGCGGCTACCGGTCGGGCGCATCTGGGGCTGGTAGTCCGTTTCACTCGGCGTCACAACTTCGTTACGCGCCTCGAAGGGGCCGGAGCCGGACTCATCGCGCGTTGGCTTCGACGCCCTGGACGAACCTCCGCCGATGAAGACCAGGCCCGCGCCGGCGGCGCCGGTGCTGAGCCAAGCGATGCCCGCGCCAATCAGGCCGGCGATCAGCCAGACCTGCGGGCCCGCGCCGTTCACGCCGAATGGTCCGGTCCCGGCAGGCGGCAGCGATGTGCCCAGCACGTCCGACTGGTTCGGGAGGTTTTCACAAGCGTTGCCGTCGCCGTCACCGTCTAGGTCGAAGGGGTCGGACGGGTCGGCATCGTACACAGCCTGCGCCTCTTCCTGAGTCGTGAAATCATCGCAACTCAGCGCCTGGTTCAGGCGCGGGAGGTTCTCGCAAGCGACGCCATCATTGTCCGCGTCTAGGCCTAGTGGGTCGCTTGGGTCAGCATTGAGGGCAAACTGCGCGTCCTCTTGGAAGTCGAAGATGTCGCAGCCGGAGTCATCGCCACTACCAGAGCTGACCGGCGTCGCCGTTGGCGCCTGCACGCCACAAGAGATCTGCCCGTTCTGAACCGAAGGGGTCATGGGCTCTGGGTGGCCAAGTGTGGCGTCCGCGAACACGTTGATGTCAAGCGTGAGCTGGCTGACGCCTTCAGCATCGCAGGAGAAGGTGATCTCGGCGAGTGTGATGTCGCCCTCAAGGCCCGAGGCGCTGGCGCCGACGAGCCGCACCGTATTCGAGGTGAATGCCGGGTTGCAGATGCCGCCCGCTTCGAGGCCGGTGGCGCATTCGACCACTGAGACGATTGCCGCGTCGTAAGACACATCGATCGACCAGGCTCCGAGGCCAGGTTCACCGACGTTCAGGGCGTTAACATCAAGGCCGGCCTGGCCACCTACAGCCATCGAGGCAGAATCGATGCCTAGGCCAGCGTCCGCCCCGGCGGACGTCTGTGTGGTCGTTATGCCAACCGCGATCGCAATAGCTAGTACAGCGCCAAGCGCGACCATTCCGAATCTTGTGAGTCCTGTCATGATCTTCCCCTCCATTTTCTGGTCCCCTCACCACATCCAACACCATCCGCCCAGCACCCATTACAAGGGCGCCACGACGGAGTAACCAAAGTAGACAGGCCTATGTGCGTGTGTGCTATCTAGGCCCGCAACCAGCGTGGGCTTATTATACACGTGTTATGTAATAGATCAACGACGCGGGGTGCGCCCCCGTGGAGTCTCGTTAGATTCGATTCAGCCGATCCGTATCGCAGTCAGCGGCTTCGAAAAACTCCCCTTGTGCCGTTCGCCCGGCTACGCGACACCTGACCCTAAGGGAAGGAGCGCCCCAGTTGGGGCGCTCCTTCCGACTCGCTTCCTTTCTGTTTCTAGACTACAATCCGCAGCCACCCGGGTTGAACTGCAGGATCACACCGAGGATGTCGTTCGGCAGGTCGATCACGCCGTCGGGCACTCCACGGTTCCAAACACCGCTGTTATTGGTCATCTTCGGCGGGCGGTCCCAGTTCTCGTCACCAGCCGGGTAGCCGCCGGGCGCGAAGTGCAGGATGACGCCGAGGATGTCGTTCGGCAGGTCGATTACGCCGTCCTTCGGTTGCGACACATCGTAGTAGTCGTACCGGTTGTACGGGTCGCGCCGGCCACAGGCGTCATCGTCCTTCAGCTCACGGCTGTTCGGGACGCCATCTAGGTCCTGGTCGTAGTGCGTGGCGTGCTCTGTTGGCTGAGTATTATCGCCCTGAATGCCGATCTGGATATTGACATTGAAGAAGCTGTCGGCGGGGAAGTCCGACCCCCCGCCGGGGGTGCCGCCCGTGCAGTTTGCCTCCGTCTGATTCGTCCAGACGTCAATCAAGCCGTGGCCCGTCAGCACGCTAATGTCCGTCGAGGTCCTCCAGTAGACGTAACCCTCAGGGTTCGATCCGTCCTGGTCTTCCAGGCAGCCGCTCAGTGAGAGCGTGTCTGAGCCCGCGCTATAAGCGGCGGTCAATACATCGTGCGTCGCATTGACGTCGCCGAATGGTCCGCCAGAAGCGGGCGGCAGGCCCCCTTTGCCCGTAGGCCAGATGCTGCCGCTGTAGCCATCGCCCTTGACGCCAGCGGCGTCGTCAGGATTGACGTCGATGTTCGGGTCGTCGCGGTAGCAGTAGATGCGCACGTCAGGCATTGTGATCGATGCCCTGCAACGGAAGAACGAGCCGGGGATAATCTGCTTGGTCTCGTTGATCGTGATCGGCTCGAGCGTCACCGTTACGCTCCAGACGCCATCGATGGTGCGGCCACAGTCGTACGGGTTGAACGCGTCGCGGCCACCGCCGCCGGCTGCGACCGTCACAGGCTGCGGTTGCGCCAACTCTTCCCAGTCCAGGCAGCCGTCCTTGTCCCAGTCAGAGTCCCAACCGTCGGCAGCCGGATCCGCGTTCGCGCCCACTGGGGGATTGAGCGATACGCCATCCAGCGGCCACACAACGTTGTACGTGATCGAGCGCACCGTGTTGGAATTGTTGGCGCAGCTATTGGCGTCGACAGGCGTATAGAAGATCGTGACGCCATAGCTGGGAGTCTTGTCAGAGTCGTCACCGCCGTAGGAGGTGGTGCGGATCTCGGTTCTTGTCCACTGGCCTACCGGGTCAAACGGGTCCTCGGGCGGGCCCGTGGCCGGAGTGCACCCGATGCTGACGGTGCAGCCGAAACCAGCAACACCTGTGCAGTCGTCGTTCGGCCTGAACTCGCTCGTACAGGCCTCCAACGATAGCGTACCGCCCCCGGTGCAGGGGTCCGGGCTGTATGCGCGCGGGGCAGTGCTCGGGTCCAGAACGCCACCTGTCACCGTAGTTGCGTTGGAGTAGGCGAACGGCGGGTTCGGGAAGCCTTTGTTCGTGGGCTCACAAGCGTGCAGCGAACCGAGAGCGCTGCCGTCGCCTGGCACGCTGTTACAGAGATCGAGCGTGGCACGCAGGGTCAGTACTGAGCCGTTGATTTTCGTCACAACGTAGAAGCCTTGGCGGGAGCTGGTGCTGGAGTCCCAGTAGACAACCATGCCAACAAGCGGCGGGTTGCCGCCGTCAGCCGTGACTTCTACTACGGCCGTGATGTCAGGCGAGGTGCCACCCGGCTCCGCTGTCACGCTATTCACAGCCGCTACGATCTTAGTCACACTGGCGCAGAGCGGTACTGTCCCGTTACCGGCGCCAGCGATGACGTCAGGAATGGCGGTGTTGATCACGTTCCCCACGCCATTGGTCGCATTCACCGGGCCCGTGAAGTACTGGTTCTCTGTGATGTTGTGAAATGTCGTAGTCAGCGAGATCGCCGCGAGGAAATTAATGCCACCCACGGGCGGCGGGTTACCGATCGCGGTGGGGAACGAGTCGCCGGCATTAGGATTGTTCAACTCGCCCAGCCAGACGTCTGCGCATGTGACGCCGCTGTTGTCCGCTGGCGCTCCCGCGAAGGCCGGGTCGTGAGTATTGGTGGAGCCACCCATGAAGATTGCTACGGCGGCGAAGACCAAGATTGCGCGCATGACGGCCGGAGCGTACCGGTCTGCTGCTCTGCCCGTCTTACGATTCCGTCAGCTACGCATCATTGGAGGCCGACTGCCACGCGGAAATTCACCCCGCCCTCCCGTCCCGGAGAGGGCGTTACGCGCCTGCACTGACATCGTCGCCGTTCGGGGCGAGCACGATCGCAGTTTCCAACAAGGCGGTCACCTCCTGCTCGGAGAAACCGCCTTCCAACAGGATGGCGCTGGAGTGCTCGCCAGGATGCACGGGGGCGTGCGTCCGGACCGACGCCGGCGTCTCTGAGAACAGCGCGACGGGCCCGTGAATGGCTAGCGATCCCCAGATCGGGTGCTCGGTCTCGTGGACATACCCGTTGGCGATCGCCTGCGGGTCCTTCCGGATCGATTCGTAGTCCTGCACGATCGAGCAGGGGATGTCCGCCGCACGCAGGCGCTCGATCCACTCCGCCGACTCGGTCTGGATGATCTGCGCATCGATCCTCTCGACGAGAGCGCCGATGTGCTCGCCCCGCCCCTCGGGCTCTGCGAACCGCGCGTCAGTAGCCAGCTCAGCGAGATCGAGTGCCGCCACCAGACGCGGAAAGTGGCGGGCCTCGAGGAAGCCGAATGCGATCCAGCGACCGTCGAGGCAGAGCGCACGGTGGCTGAAGACGCCCGATGACCGGCCGGGCGGAGCCAGCTCGTGATCGGTCCAGGCTCGCGCGACGTGGATGCCCTGTAGGGCGATCTGCGATCCGTAGAGCGATACGTCGACCTTCTGGCCCTGGCCCGTGCGAAGCCGATGGACCAGCGCGGCGAGCACGCCGTAAGCCAGCATCGAGCCACCCGTCTGGTCGGCCATCCCGGGCTGGGCGCCATGCGGCGTCTCGCCGTCCAGTGTCGTGAAGGCCATCATCCCGCCCGCCGCCTGGGCGATGGTGTCGTAGCCCGGGTCGTGGCCACGCGGCCCCTTCGGTCCGTACATGCTCCCCGACGCGAAGATCAGATCTGGCTTGATCGTCCGCAGGTGTTCGTACCCGATCCCGAGCCGGTCCATCGTGCCGGGCCGGAAGTTCTCGGCGACGATGTCGACGTGCTCGACCAGGCGCTCGACGACGGCGACGCCCTCAGCGCCCGACAGGTCGAGGCAGAGGCTGCGCTTGTTGCGGTTGAGCGACTCGAAGTACGACGAGTACCCGCTGCGATGGCGGCCCAGCGTGCGCCCGGGATCGCCTCCCGGCTGCTCGACCTTCCAGATGTCGGCGCCCAGATCGGCGAGCTGGGCCGTGCCGAACGTGCCCTGCTGGAAGCGAGTGAAGTCGAGGATGCGGATGTCGCTGAGTGGGCCGGGCATAGTCACGGTCCTGACGTCTAGGGCAGATTGCCGCGGGCGGGGCGCTGCTCTGCCCATGCTAGCGGGCCGCGGCCGACCACGCGCTCGATCGCCATCGCGGCCTCTACGCGCA
>JADFRJ010000248.1 GCA_022561355.1 Chloroflexota bacterium
CAGATCCCGGTCGTCGTGCTGGAGCCAAGCCGGTAGCCAGCCAAAGCTGAACACGAACTCACGACCTATTAGAGTGGGCCCGCGCCCGATTCTTCCCAAGCAGAGCTTTCCGAGCGCGAGGACGCGCCGAAGGCCCCCTCACCCCGGCCCCCCTCCCTCTGGGAGAGGGGAGCTAGGGAGCGAGCTGGGGTGAGGGCGGCTGGGAGTGCGTATGCTTCCCAAGCGGAGGATCGCTAAATCGGGCCGACGCTGGCTATAACGTCCTATTACATCGCGCACAGAGGAGCCACGCCATGCCTGATATCGACAGCGCGCGTGACCGCAGCCTCCCCTCTTGCGCGGGGCTATGCGAGCGTGAGGGGTGGCCAAAAGGCGCCAAAAGCCCCTTATGGCGCCTTGCCAAGCGATATACTGACCCCGTAAGCTTCGGGCGGCACTCCCTTCCACCATTTATGGTAAGACGTGCCAGCTTCGTCCGGCCGGCAGCCGGCCGGATGCCGTGCGATCCGATGGTGAGCGCGAGGCGATGTTCGCGACCCGGAGGACCACGCGACCTTATCACACGAGCGCCCAGTCCCCGTCACTTCTAACTGGGCGCGGCGCTCAAACCTGCGCGCGGTAGCGCGATAACAACAATGGAGATGCGCATGAAATGCCTCATTCTGGCCGCCGGCAACGGCGGGCGACTCGCCGAAGTTTGCAGCGCCAAGCCGCTCGTCCGCATCGGTGGGCTGCCGCTGATCGAACGCAGCATCGCGACCGCTCAGCAGGCCGGCGTCGACGAGTTCTACGTGGTGACCGGGTACGCCTCGGATCGAGTCGAGGCTCTCCTATCGGAAGTGAGCCGCCGAAGGCGGGTGAAGATCACCACGATCCACAACCCAGAATGGGAGCAGGGCAACGGAAGCTCTCTGTTAGCCGGCCGTTGCCAGCTAGATGAGCCGTTCCTCCTGCTGATGGCGGACCACATCTTCGATCGAAGTCTCCTCAACCGGCTGCTCAGCGAGTCGCTGGGCGACGGCGAAGTGATCCTGGCGGGTGATTATGGGACAGATGAAAATCAGCTTGTCGACCTGGACGACGTGACGATGCTCTTGGCCGACGATCGGCAGCTCACCGCGATCGGGAAGCACATGGAGAGGTATGACGCGTACGACACGGGCGCGTTTTTCTGCTCACCACAGATCTTCGCCGCCGCCGAAGCGAGCGCAGCGGCGGGAGACCCGTCCGTTTCCGGCGCCATCCGGTGCCTCGCCGTCAGGGGCAAGGTGAAGGTAGTCGACGTCCAAGACCACGACTGGATTGACGTCGACACGCCTGACGACCTCAAGAACGCCGAGAGGCTCCTGTTCCAGAACCTCTCGAAGCCCGAAGACGGCTTCATCTCCCGCACGGTCAACCGGAGAATTTCGACGGCCATCTTCACACCGCTATTGCTGAAGCTCTTCCCGCGAATCACCGCGAACATCGTGTCGGTTCTCGCGTTCGCCGTCAGCCTGGCGGCGAGCCTCGCCTTCTTTCTCGGGGCTCCGGTCGTGGGCGGGATCGTCATTCAGCTAGCCAGCATCCTGGACGGGAGTGATGGCGAAATCGCGCGACTGAAGAAGCTGCAATCTCCATTTGGGAACTTTTTCGACGCGGTGGTCGATCGCTACTCAGACGGCTTCATGCTGTTCGGCATGTTCTACTACATGATGACAACGTCCGCGATCCGCAGCATGCTGGGCCCGGCCACCACCACCCTCGTGGTCGGCGTATCCATGCTGGCGATCCTCGGAACGCTCATGGTCAGCTATACCTCCGTGAAATCGGTCACCGACTTCGGCTACCGGTACGGCGGCCGGTGGACGGCAGCCGGGAGGGGCCGAGACCTGAGGCTGTTCGTCCTCGCTCTGGGAGGCGTGGCCACGCTGATCCATCCCATATCGGTATTCGTCGCCGTGCTCGCGGTCGCGCTGTTGACGACGGGCATCGTCGTGTGGCGCGTGTGGGTCTCCTGGAGCTACTCCGTTGGACGCCGCCGATTGGTAGGACCCAACGCGAAAGCGGTGATCTTCGACTTTGACGGGACGCTCGCGAATACGATGCCCTTCCTTTCTGACTTGGCGGTCGGCCTAATCACGGACAGCTATGATATCTCCGACGCGGAGGCGCGGCGCAGGTATCTTGAAACGACGGGAATGGACTTCGGCAGTCAGATTGAGGAGATCTTTCCCGGACACGCAAAGAACGTCGCGGTAGCCGCCGCTATGGAATCGGGCAAGGGGAAGCGAATTCTTGAGCATCCCCTATTCGACGAGGTCGTCTCTGTTCTGCGGTTCTTCGAGGAGCGAGGCGTCAAGCGGTTCGTCTGCAGCAGTACCCGGGAAACGCTTGTCCGGCAGCATACGAAACGCGCGGGCATCGATGGCTTGCTCACCGGGTGCTTCGGCTACGGGCCGGGCTTCGCGAAAGGCCAACAGATCGAATACATTCTGCGCCACTACAATCTGCGTCCTGAGGAGGTCATTTTCGTTGGCGACTCGTTGAAGGACTACGAGTTCGTCAAGGACAGTGGCGTCCAATTCGTCGCGATCCGCCGCCTTTTCGAAGAGCATGCATTCCGAAGCCGGGGGCTGTTCAGCGTTCGAGATCTGACGGAGCTGACCCGCGAGTGGCGCCGATCGGATGGCGCTATCAACTTTGTCAACGGTCACGGGTCTGCCAACGGGCAGCGGTCTGCCAACGGGCAGCGGTCTGCCAACGGGCAGCGGTCTGCCAACGGGCAGCGAGTTGCCAACGGACACGGGTCTGCCAACGGGTACCGGAACTAGGATCGCCTCTGCCACAGGCCTTGCGTATTCCTCCATCATCGTTCGTCACGATGGGCGCATAGCCACGCCGCCGGCCACCTTGGGCTACACCTCCACAACGAGCAGCGTGCCGACCATGCCGTAGGCCTCGTGTCCGGGCAGATGGCAGATGTAGGCGTACTCGCCGGCCTCTGCGAAGATAAGCGTCGTCTCTAACGTAGTAAAGGCCGGGATCGTCACTTCCGTAGGCAGATCCTCGTGGAGCGGCTCGGTGCCTACGCGATGCGCGTCGTGAACGTCGGCTGTGCCGACGATCCACTCGTGCTCGATCGGGTCGTCGTTGCGCAGCGTGATGGTGACGGGCTGTCCTACGCGCACCTCCAACACATCGGGCGTGAACCGCGAGTAGTGGATCGTGATCGTCGGCCGGCCCGCTTGCTCGCCGCCACAACCGATCGCGAGGAGCGCGACAGCCGCCGCAAACAGCAGCAGACCCAGGCGGAGCATTAGCTGGCTTCGGGGCACCAACGCGACGCCGCGCCATGACGCCCGTCATGAGGACCAAGAGCAGCACGGTGGCGGCGGCCAGCGTTGCGGTCTCCGGGAAGGTATCGCCT
>JADFRJ010000043.1 GCA_022561355.1 Chloroflexota bacterium
CCCCGATAGAAGAGGAGCACGATGCGCCGGCGCGATACCACTTGGGACCGATGCGCCGGGGAGCCGTCAGAGTCCGGGAGCGAAAACTCGGGAACGATGTCTCCGACCGCGAAGGGCCGCTGCGTGTCCCCGGCCTCTAGGTTCCGTGCGTCTCCCATTGTCAAACCTCCAGTTTTCTCGGCGTTGGGTCTAAGCCTGCCTGCCCCACGGCTGCCGGACGCTTGGTACAGGCCGGCCCATAAAGCGTAGCGCACACCGGTTCCAGCCTAGCGCAGGCGGGGCGACTGCAGGTCCGGGACGGTGTCCCGGCGCTGGAGCAGATGCATCCAGCGGCCGCCGAGCTCCAGCGCGCGAACCTCGTAGTCGCGCCACAACCGCGCATCGGTCAGCAATAAATAGCTGGCCGGCAGCAGCGAGGTCTCGCGAATGGACTGCAGCAGCTCCTCCGCTGTCAGCGGCTCGGCTCGGACCTGGGCGACGACGATGATCTCGGGGCGGACTTCGTCGTAGACGTAGTCGGCGTTGTACTTTTCGTGCCCGGTGATGCCGCTGCCCATGCCGGGGATCTCCGTGTGCGCGATGACGACGTCGTTCAGGCCGAACATGTCCAGAAAGTCGCGGTCGATAGCGTAGTAGGCGGTCGCGCCGATGGCGAAGTCCGCGATCACGTAGTGCGGCGGCGTGTTCTCGTTCAGCCACTCACCGAGCTGGCGGCGCTCCTCGATGCTCCGGCGTCCAAACGGCAGCAGCGCATCCTGGGACGCGGGCAGCAGCGCCAGCCCGCCGAGCGCAAGCGCCAGCCCCGCTACTGCCAGGGTCTGCGCCCGCGGCAGGGCCGCGCGTTTGAGCAGAGTAGCGAAGCCCGCCAGTCCGCCGAGATACAGGAGCGGCAGCAGGGGCGTGATGAATCGAGCGTGGGTGTCGCCTCCTTCCACCACCACACCGGCCAGCATCACGCCGGTGAGCGTGAGCAGGTAGGCGGCGTCCTGTCGCAGATGCCTGTTGGCCGCCAGGATGGCCAGGCCCACAACCATCGCGCCCAACTGGTACTGCAGTCCGGAAGCCGTGACGTGCTCCAGTCCACGGTCGAGCGCGGCCAGGTTCAGGCCGACTTTGGCGTAGTACGTGTTGGGCAGCAGGAAGTCGTAATAGGAGTAGCGCCAGAGGAAGTAGGAGCCATAGATGGCGAGGAAGACGCCGCCCCACGCGACGGCGCGGGCGGCCGCCTGCCGCCGGTTAGGGCTAGCCGCAACGTCGTACAGGACGAAGAGGCCGGTGACGCCCACGGCGATCAGCCCCTCTGGCCGCGTCATTGCCGTCGCGGCGAGGGCGAACGCGGACCAGGGGATACGCCCGCCACGCCGTTCCCGCAAGTAGAGGTAGGCGCTCCATGTGAGCAGGGCCATGAAGAGCGGGGTCTCCATGCCGGAGAAGCCCCAGAAGGCGACGCCGTCCGTTAACGCGAGGGCGAGCAGCACGGCGGCGAGGAGAGCAGGGCTGCGCAGGCCGCTCTTCGGCTGTTCGCCGCCCCAAAGACCCCAGATGCGGTAGACGGCGGCGAAGGTGGCGAGCAGCGAAAGGAAGCCGAGGACCCGTGAGGCGTCGACGAGATCGAAGCCGAGCTTGGCGAGGCCGGCGAGCGTGCCCATCCAGAGGAAGGTAGTGTAGCCCTCGACACGGCCTTCGCTGTTCCAGTTCGGGCCTAGGCCGTCCGCGAGGTGCTGCGAGTAGCGGAGGGTAATGTAGGCGTCGTCGGCGTAGAAGTCGAAGTAGAGCGGGCCGTGGACGAGGAGGAGGGCGGTGGCCCCGGCGAAGGCCGCGAGGACGGCGAGCCAGCGGCGGCTGGAGAGCGAGAGCACGGCCAACATCGTGACGGCGGCGATGGCCAAGCTGGTGAGGACGTAGAAGGGAAAGGACATCGCGGCTACTCGGCCGCATCGGTCACGCCGACAGTGTCCGTGCGCCGGAGGAACCAGCTACCCAATAGGTCGAGCGAACGCATCCCTGCCACGGTCCTTTCTATACACGCCGCCCTAGTGGAAGAATGTATAACAGCCCATCATGTCCCCCGCAAACATCCTCCCTGCAAGCTCGCTCACCCTGGCGAGCCCTGGGCGGCTACCACGTAGCGACGCTACAAGAACCGGAGCGGGAGCGCGTGTTAGCGGCCGGGGTTCCGCCTGAGCCTGGCTCTTCTATCAGGCCACTTCTTGCGCGAGGAAGGTGGTGATGTCCGCGGGCTGACCAATGTGGTAGCCCTGGGCGAAATCGACTCCGAATTTCCGGAGGAGGTTCAGCGTCTGACCATCGCCGACGAACTCAGCGATCGTTGCCTTGCCGAGAGCTCGGCTGACCTCAACGATCGCTTTCACCAGGTGCTGATCCACCGTATCGTGCGGAAGATTGCGAATGAACGCACCGTCGATCTTGAGGTAGTCGACATCCAGGTTCTTGAGCTGATGCAGCGAAGAGAAGCCGACACCAAAGTCGTCCAACGCGAAGCGGCATCCTATTCGTTTCACGTCACTGATAAAGCGATTTGCTCGCTCCAGGTTGCTGATCGCGGCGGACTCCGTCACTTCAAACACGATTCTCTTTGGGTCGATCCGCGCAGCGGCCAACTCATTCGCGATGATCTTTGGCAGCTGATCGTCGTTAAAGCCGTGAGCAGAGATGTTGATCTCAAAGACGACATCTCGATGCTTGCCACCGCCATACCGGTCCGCCAGCCTGATCCCATTACGTACCACCCACCTGTCGATCGGCCGCATCATCCCGAACCTCTCAGCGTGGTTGATGAACTGTGCGGCTTCATACACCCCACCGTCAGCGGACGGCATACGCAACAACAACTCGTAGTTAGAAATCCCGCCATGGTTCAGGTCCAAGATGGGTTGCGCGTGCAGGATGAGCAGATCGTGCGCAACCGCCTCGGCGATTCGCCTGCGCCACTCCAGGCGTTTCTCGACCAAGCCATGGAGGTCCAACTCCCCGCCGTAGTCACAGACGCGGTTACGACCCGCTTCCTTTGCTTGATACATCGCCATGTCGGCGCTCGCGAGCAGCTCCTCCTGCGTTCGGCCGTCTTCGGGGATCCTGGCGATCCCAATGCTGGCCGTCATCGGCATCGCCTGCCCGTTCACGTTGAGCTCTTGACGGCCGATAGCATCCAAGAGCTTCTCACCGAATTCGCGCGCTCCTTCAATGTCTGTGTGCGGCAGGATGACTGTGAACTCATCGCCGCCGAGCCGGGCAACAACATCCGTCTCCCGCACTTGGGACAACAGCAGCTCACTGAAACGAGTCAGCAGCTCGTCGCCGGCCGCATGGCCAAGCACGTCGTTGACGTCTTTGAAGTGGTCCAGATCCAGAAACAGGACGGCGCTTGAATACTCTCCGCGACGCGAGCGCCCAATCTCGAGATTTAGCTCCTCTTCAAACCTGCGCCGGTTAAACAATCCGGTAAGCGAATCGCGGCTCGCCAAGTGGGTCAGCTCCTGCTGAAACCGTTTTCTGCCGCTTTCGTCCCTCACAAAGCAGAGCATGCCGGTAAGCTTGCCCTTCTCTCGAAGCGGGTTCGCAGTCAGTCCCGCAGCGACGCTCTGGCCCGTCCGCGTAAACAGCTCTAGGTTCACGTCCGTGGAGGCCTCGCCAGCAGCACCGCGTTCCATGAGTTCCCCAACTGTATCCAAGTGGGTGCCCTGGACAATCTCACCAATGCTCATATCCAGCAGCTCTTCGCTGCTGTATCCCAGCATCTTTAGGCCGGCGGGGTTGATAGCCGTGAATCGGCCGTCCAGGTCGAGCGACCAAATCGCATCGTTCGAATGCTCGAACAAGGTCGAGATCCGCTCTTGACTGCGAGCGAGCGAACTCTGAAGGCGTCTCCGTTCGACTTCCCTAGCCAGCCCCAACAGCAGGAGCACGGCCAGGACGGCGCCGGCGAAGACGAGAGCTTCGTTGGTTGGGCTGAGTAGCATCCTGGACGAAACGACGACGTAGGATAACGAGAGCGCCCCGAACAGCAGCAGGTTCAGCTTCAAATAGTTTGGCGTGAGGAGCCGCAAGATCGAGATGTTTCGGAACGGGCGGCGACCGCTCCTGCCGTGCGTCTTAGCCGGGCGGCCGGCGGGATGCAGCTTGCTCAGAACTTTCAACGGAGGCTCAGAGGCTGCGCCTTCTTCCTTGGGGCCAGCGGCGATCTCACCATTCGCCAGCATCGCGTCATACTCGCCGCGCAGATCCGGTGACACCAGCACTCTGTAGGCTTCGTTCGCATCTTCTAGCGTCGCCGCTGAGTGCTTGGAGGAAGCGCCATCCACCCGCCAGTCGTTCACGAACTGCCAGTACGCGCGTTCAACTACCTCGCCTGGGGCATCCCCATCGATGCCCAGAACCCGGTAGAAGTCGGGCAGGAGCCTATCACTACTCGCTGCGTTAGCCACTAAATGAGTATCGACCGTACGTAGCTTTGCCAACAGTCCATACCGTATCTACAGCGCAAGCCTGCGAGCGGGCCGTGGCGGCGCGGTTTGAGCATCCTGCAATCCAGTACCGGCTTGCCTGCGTTAGCTTCACCGCGTAGGCTGTTCTGGTTATGACACATCAGCTACTTCCACGTACACTCACGATCGTTGTAGTGGCGATCTTAGCGTTGGCCATCGCCTGCTCCAGCGACTCCGACGACGGCCCATCAGGGTCACAGGAACGCATTGTGTTCATCTCCGACCGCGATGGGAACCCTGAGCTGTACGTCATGAACAGCGCCGGCTCAGACGTGCGACGCCTGACCGAGACCCCGGCTGAGGAGCTATCGCCAGTGTGGTCGCCGACGGGAGACGAGATCGCGTTCATCCGGATCGATGGCGACCGCACGGCGTACCTCGCGATCAACGCAGACGGCACGAACGAACGGTTGCTGGCGGAGACAGACGTCCTCTATTCGCGATTGTCGAGCGCGGCCTGGTCGCCGGACGGCTCGCAGCTTGTGCTACAGCTCGCCCAGGACGGCGAGACGAACCTCTTCCTGGTGAACACTGATGGCAGCGGCCAGGAGGTGCTCAGCGAGGATGCGGAGCTGTTCGTCCCATCCTGGGCGCCCGATGGTGAGCGCATCCTCATCCAAGCCGGCCTGGCGCCAGCGCCACGGCTCTTCTCAGTGCCGTCTGATGGCACCGATCAACTAGAACTCACGGAGGATGCGCGGCTCGCTAGCTGGTCGCCGGACGCATCCCAGATCGCCTTCATCAGCGAGCGCGATGGCAACAGCGAAGTCTACGTCATGAACGCGGACGGCACCGGCGTCGTCAACGTCTCGCAGAGCGATGGGCCGGACGGACCCCCGATCGGCCCCGTCTGGTCACCGGACGGATCTCAGATCGCCTTCGCCTCGTTCCGAGATGGGCGAGCGCAGATCCTGGCGGTCAACCCAGACGGAACCGGCCTCACCATCGTGGCGAGCCCGTCTGGCGCCACCGTCTCGCGTATCGACCAGATCGTGTGGTCGCCGGATGGGAGCCGCATTGCGTTTGCGGCCGCCATCGGCGAGCTGAATGAGGTCAGCGACGTCCTCGTCGTAAACGCGGACGGAACGGGCGTCCTCAACCTAACGAACAGCAACACGCTGACCGAGACGCTGGTTGGCTGGTCGAGCGACTCGAGCCGCATCTTCTTCATAGGCGAAGCGCAGACGAGTGCTTCGGCCTCTAACGTGAGAGCAGTCTTCTCAATCGCCGTGGACGGAACAGACCGGACGCCGGTGACGGATAATACTGAGGGTAACGATACTCAGGCAGCCATCTCGCCAATCGGTTAACAGCCGAGAAGCCCTTGCCTACGCAGTCACGCCGCCGGTAGGCTGACCGAACGATGCGTTACATCATCTACGGCGCTGGCGCTGTCGGCGGCGTGATCGGCGGCCGCCTGTTCCAGAACGGCCGCGACGTTGTCCTCATCGCCCGAGGCTCTCATCTAGAAGCGCTCCGCCGGAACGGGCTGACGTTGCAGTCCGCATCCGAGACGGCGCAGCTCCAGATTGCAACAGCGGGCAGCCCGGCGGAGATCGAGTTCCAGGACGGCGATGCGGTTCTTCTGACGATGAAGACACAGGACACGGAGGCCGCCCTCGACGAGTTGCGCGCCGCCGCCGGTGGCTCGGTCCCCGTCTTCTGTGCCCAGAACGGCGTCGAGAACGAACGCCTGGCGCTGCGGCGCTTCCAAAACGTCTACGGCATCACCGTGATGCTGCCGGCGGCCCATATGGAGCCGGGCGTCGTGCGATCGCATGCGTCGAACAAGAGCGGCATGCTCGACCTCGGGCGGTACCCCAGCGGCAGCGATGCGGTCGCGCAGGCCGTCGCGGACGATCTGAACGCCTCCGATTTCAGCGTGATCGTCCGCGATGCGGTGATGCGCTGGAAGTACGCGAAGCTGCTCGGGAACCTGGGCAACGCATTACAGGCTGCCTGCGGTTTTGGCGCCGACTACGGCGACATCTACGCGGTGGTGCGCGACGAGGCCCTCGCCTGCTATCGCGCCGCCGCCATCGACTGCGCGGACGCGGACGAAGTGCGCGAGCGTCGCGACGGCGTGCTCGGCTTCGCCCCTAGCGGTCCGCGCCGCCAAGGCGGCTCATCGTGGCAGAGCCTGGCCCGCGGCACAGGCTCAATCGAGACCGACTTCCTCAACGGCCAAATCTCGCTGCTGGGCCGGCTGCACAACGTAGCTACCCCTGTCAACAGCGCCCTCCAGCACATTGCCGCCCGCCTCGTCCGCGAAGGCGCGCAGCCGGGGTCGCTGACGCCCGATGACGTGCGGAGCGAGATCGCCACGCTCACGCATTCGGCCTAGACGGTGCGCGTACGCCCCGCTCGTGCTATCCTCCGCGTCAGTATGCGAATGAAGCTAGCCTTGGTGATCCTGTCGCTCCTGGCCCTTGCATTCGCAGGCGCGTGCGGCAGCGACGACGGCGACAACGACTCGCCGACCGTTTCGATCGACACGACTCAGATCGTCGTAGGCGAACAGGGTGAGGCCGTACTGACCGTTCTCAGCTTCGACTCGCCCGGCCTTGGAGCCTGGACGGTCGACATCCAGTACGACAACAGCGTCGTCTCCGTCGTAGAGTGCGAGCCGTTGCCCGAGGGTAACGTCTGCAACGCCGCCTTCACCGGCGATACAGTTCGCTTCGTCGGCGCGACTGGCACCGGGCTGGAGGGCGATACCGAGATCGGCCGGATCACGTTCCAATGCGACGTGGCCGGCGAGAGCAAGCTGGACATCATCATAGACCTGCTCGCCGACGGCACGCTCGGCGAGCCCCAGATCGTCGTACCAAACATCGAGAACGGCGCGATCATCTGCGCGGAGTAGCCTCAGCATGACGCGCGCGGACGGGCGGAAGGCCGACGAGAAGCGCCCCGTGACCATCACCACCGGCTACCTGCCATGGGCGGAAGGCTCCGCCATGATCGACCTCGGCGGCACGCAGGTCCTCTGCGCGGTGACGGTCGAACACCGCCTCCCGGCGTTCCTGCGCGGCACGGGCTCTGGCTGGGTGACCGCCGAATACGGCATGCTCCCCCGCTCCACAATGGAGCGCACCGACCGCGAGGCCGCGCGCGGGCGGCAAAGCGGCCGCACGCAGGAGATCCAACGCCTGGTAGGACGATCGCTGCGAGCCGTCACGAACCTCGACATCCTCGGCGAGCGCACGTTCACGATCGACTGCGACGTGCTCAAGGCCGACGGCGGCACGCGCACGGCTTCGATCACGGGCGCCTACGTCGCGCTGCATCAGGCGATGCAGACGTTGGTCGATAACGGCACGTACGCCTCCATCCCAATGTCGACGGCGGTCGCGGCGACCAGCGCCGGGATCGTCGAGGGCGAAGCGATGCTCGATCTCTGTTACGAGGAGGACGCCGGCGCCAGCGTCGACTTCAACTTCGTTATGACGGGCGACGGCCGCTTCGTTGAGGTGCAGGGCACGGCAGAGGACCAGCCCTTCTCCCGCGGCGAAATGGACGAGCTGTTCGCCCTCGCCGAGAAGGGCATCAAGGAGTTACTGGAGATCCAGCAGCAGGCGCTGGGCGGCCCTCACCCCTAGCCCCTCTCCCAAAGGGAGAGGGGTGACTATCGCGACGAGGGCGGAGCCTTACGCATATTCGCCCAGGAACGTCCCGCCAATTACATGAACGTGCCCGTGCGGCTGGCTCTGCATCGCTTCGGAGCCGACGTTCGAGAGCATGCGGAAGCCGTTCGGGCAGTGCTGCTCCCCCATCTCGACTGCTACCTTCGCGACAGGGCCGATGTTCCGCCACAGCTCCTCCTGCGTTCGATGCACCTTCGGTACGACCACCAGCATTACGGGCACCCAACGCAACAGGTTGCGAAAGACCATGACGTCGTCGTCCTCGTAGAGGATCTCCGCGGGCTCCCGCTTTGCCACGATGCGGCAGAACGTACACCAGTCGGTATTGCTCTCTTCCATAGGCGTCCGCCCATTCTAGAAACGCCTCGAACGCCGGTCAACCAGCGTCGGGGATAAGAGATAAGCCGATTGAAACCGGCATCCCGCCTTTGCTCATTCAGGAGGGGCAACTGGCTTGTCAGATTTGCCGACTACTCCCCGGTGTTGTCCGAAGGACGTTTCTCCGTCCGGCAACGACTGGACACCAATACCTTTTATATAGCTCTGCGCGGGCAGGTTGCCAGCCGCCAACCTCCCAGCTAGCTCCTTAGACCTGGAATACCATAGATTGACGTTGAACTGCATCGGCAGATGTGGGATCGGCGAAGGTTGCCAAATAAGTCGCTCGTGTACAAGTCGTTCATCAACGCGCCAGCGAATATAATCGGAACACCATTCTATTTCATATCGATGAAACTCCAAGCTCGCGTCGAAACCCAAGTCGATAAGGACTGGCGCACCCCGATAGCCATATTCCAGCTTCGTGCCGTCCTCGCCAGGGTTGTAGTACACGTTCGCGAGCAACTTCGTTGTGTCCTTGCCTAGGAACTCGATGTCGATTTCCTGTCGCGGCGAATTGCGGTGCAAGAAAATTCCCGTGATCAGACCTCGTACGTTCGAGGGCCTCACCTCAGCTACGAAGCGACCGTACAGATAACGCCGCCGACTCGCGACTGAGGCAGAAGTGAATTGTCGAACGGGCGTACGCTCCTGGCGCAGTGTTAGTTGCGCGACCTTGTCGGTGTTAGTCGTGAAGTTGCTAGGCCTGAAGAGGGCAAGGTTACTCGGAAACGTGTCGTCGCGCAGCATCCAAAGTTCACTATCCGGCTCTCTGAACTCATTAGATACGCCGTTGCTACCGGAATTGTGCTGGAAAGCGACAGCCTCAGCGAGTGGCAGACCGTTCCAGTCCTTCCGGGGAACAATCCACGGAGACGAATCGCTCTTAAGCCGTCTCGCCTGACGCCATCGGTCACCTTCACTCTCGCGGGCCTTAACAACGAGCAAACGTTGAGCCTGGTCCTCGAGCTCAGGATACGCATGGGCAGGGTAACTGCATCCTAAAAAACCACATAGCAGTTCCCACTTGTCACGATGCCGGGCGGGCAGCACTAAGACTTTCCCGGGAGTGTTCGTGGAGAGTTGCCTCGATAGGCCAGCTGTCCAGTCTTCGTCAGCGAGCAAAGCTTCGGATTTGGTTACCCCGTCCTGCGGTGTCCCAATTGATTCATTGGTGTGCCCTTCATCGTCCGTGGTCATGATGAATCGTGCCTGGCGGTAACGCTTGGCTAGTTCGATGAGCGCCCGAGGCTCAAGTGAGCCAATGTTCACGTAGGCATCAAATACCCTGCCGCGCTTTTTTCCGAAGAGATCAGCATGTTCACTTGCGGGAAGTTCGGTAATGTCGCTGCAACACCTATAGCCCAGCATCGACAGCGCCATTGCGAGAGCAGTCAGGCCCGATCCGCTCTTACCAAATGCAAAGACAGGACCAGGCAACGCCTTACCCTTGACGAGAAGGGGCTTTTCACGCGTCAGGACTCCGACCTCGGAGAGAATTGGCAGCACCGAGTACGAGTTAGTTGAAGGAAGATCTAGCCTCTGTTCGATGATGGATCTCCGCGTTGCGAATACATCTAGGTGTCTGAACTGATGATTGAGCCAGAGGTCAACGGGACCCCGCACGGGCAGTAGGCCAAGGAGTTTCTGTGCTCCGCCCTGCGACAGTACGTAGCCGGACAGCTGCCATAGACCGGTCACAGGCCTAAACAGCAAATCGGAAAATGCTATTCTCGGCACTTCCTTGTCGGCCTCCTTGTAGGACAGATAAACCATATCGAATGCGCCAAAGCGTCCAGATCGCTGCATGAGCTCTGCCCAGGCATCGTCAAGGACATGGGTGAATCCACGGCTGAAATAGACGTCGTCCTCCAGCACGAGCGTGTAAGGCGGATCGCTCGCGGCTATTAGCTTCCAGACCTCCACGTGGGAGAGAGCAATTGCCACCTCCTGCGTCGTCATTTCGATACGGTGGCCTCGCGCGTCTATGGATTTATCTAGTGCCGGATTCGGCTCAACGAAGAGTTGGTCGGCCAACGAATAATGGGGCTGAACTAGCTGGCTACTAGGTGACGCCTTGTAATACCTCGCGTCGAAAGCAGAAAAGCGCCTGCTTATCGCAGCTAAGGGTTTTCCAGAGCGGTCAAGCACGCTTCCGAGTTCTCGACTCACCTCACGCCATCGATCAGGCTTCCGGTCTAGATTGATCACATATATTCGCTGAATGGCGTCATCGTGTTGCCCGGCCCCGAACGAATTAGAGCGGGGTTTCGTACCTAGATATCTAGCGCCAAGCATCGCCCGATATCGAAGCCGAGAGAACAGTCCGGATAGGGTCGCAGTATTCACGCGAAGTTGCAACTACCTTGCGTGATCAGTCGGCCCCTAGCCAGGGCTCCAGGATTAGGTCGAGCCCGAACCAAGTCGAGCGGCAGAAAGGTCGCCACTCAGTGCCTGGCATTCACTTGCGACGGACTCCAGAGTCTCCAGTTCCGCTCATCGTTTCGATAACTCAACGGCCATCGGCTCACGGCCAAAGTGTCCCATTTGGCCAAGAACGAGAAGTCGCGCGCCCGGCCCGAAAGCTCGGAGGCAATCGCGTGCTTGACCAGACTGGCAGTGAGGTTCCCTGGCCCAGTCGTCGATTGTATGTCAAGTTGTTTCTCTTTATGGCTTAAGAGAATCCGAGTTGAGCGAGCCAGCGCTAATCGAACAACGGGGTGAGAGGCCGGTGCGATCAGCGGATTATTGTTGACGTAGAAAATCCACTGCGGCGATTCGTTTTGTATCTTGGTGAAAGTGTCGTTCTGAACCATGGTCCCAGCAGAGGTGTCGTAGCATAGAGGTTGCATCTTCAACCGGTTATCTCGAAAGAAAGGCCTGCAGTCGCCACCTTGAAAGAACTCGTCTGCGTCGATATAGAAGCCACCATGTAGAACGAGGTAACACAGGCGGAAGTAGTCACATCGCATCGCTGGGTGATGACACCGGTCGAAGGCTGCTACGTAACCACGACCGAAGTGTTTGGCGATAAACCGTCTCGCATCGGAGTCATCGAACAGAACCCGCTTGAAACCTTGGTTCGTTAGTGGTTGCCAGCTGTCAAGGCACTCACGAACGTCTGCTGGTATAGAGTCTCCATCGTGCCAGAATTGGATGACAACCTTGGGAATTGTTACAGGAACAGGCCGCATGTCGGATTCAGTCGGCGGGACCCCTTGGATGAGGTGCCGCATGTGGCGGGAGCGGAGGTCATCGTCCTCGGCAACGAGGGATGGGTTGATGACCGGAGCCGAGTCACATCGCGAATCTGAGTGATTCACCTTAACCATGGCCTACCCTCAGGTGGCTGGGCCTGTCTGGGAGGAAGCTCCTGGAACCCGATAACATCTTCCATGTCGTAAGTGCCAACCACGCCGTCCCCGCGATAAATCATCAGCCACTTTTTTGTCAGGTGGCTCTGGTTCTTATCCTCTATTTCGTATCTGTCGCAGAGAACGTGCTCCGGTTCGCGTTTATCTCGAAACTGAATCTTTAGCTCAATCAAGATGCGTTCTCCCCCTGAAGAGCTGCCAGCGCCTGGAGAGTCTTGTCCAGCGATACTTGAACCTCGTCCACAAGCCTCTGGATCTCGCCCGGAGATGGCGCGTTCGGGCTTATGTATCGATTCAACAAGTCTTCTGCGAGCGTACTGGCGTTGGCGACCAATCCATACGCTTCCACGATCTTTTGCACGGTCTCAGGCTCCAGCAGGGCGAGCTGCGAGCTCAACCCATCGAAGACACGGTCTGCTCTTGGCAGGCGAGCAACCTTGCTGAAGTACGCACGTATCGTGGGGAGGCTGTCGCCGGGCATTCCAGTTTCGTCAAGCGCTGCACGTGCCGACGACAGTTCGCTCTCCAAGACAGAGGCGACCCTCGTGGCCATGTCTAGCTCGCTGGCTCGTCTGGCGTTGGCTTCCCTCTCAGCGACATCTGCCATCCGCTTCGTGTCTGCTGCCATGCGATGTGTACTCCATGCGTAGAAGCCAGTGACTAGGATGAGCGCCACCGTTAGACCTGCTATGGCCCACTCCGACTCCATCGATGGGTCCCATCCCGACATGCCGTCATTCTAACATTGGCACATCGGTCAGCCTTTGGCCATGTCAACGGGCCGACAGTGCCGCAACCAGAGATGCGCGCCGTTTCGCTCGTGGGAAGCTCCTCCCGGCAAGCATTTCTGTGATCTGCGTTTTGCTCATTCTGGTGGACTTCGCAATCAGTTCTCGTGGTAACTTCTCCACCTGAGGCAGCCATACATTCAACCAGGTTTCGCGGCTCATGTCCTCATAGGTCGCAACGACGTCGCCGAGTTCACCAACCAGACCGGCCTCAACATCCTCCTGGCGGTTTGATTCCTTTCCGATGTAAGCACTAAGCCCCGGACCAAACGGTATGGCATGGATCGAACGTCGTCTTAGCAGACCCGAGGTCACGCGCGAGCACGGTGGCAGGAGGGTCTGAAGGCCCTCCCCCATCGAAGGCCTGCCGCCACTCTCGCCGGTGCTAGGACCACGTGTTATAGTCAGCCGACATGCCCGTTTCTCCAACCACTCCCCAGTGACCGACTTCCTCCCCTTCCGCGGTTTACGCTACCAGCCAGACGTTGTCGGCGACGTGGGCGCCACGCTGGCACCCCCATTCGACGTGATCGACGCTGAGGCCCAGGTCGCGCTGCACGA